>CAIWDQ010000315.1 GCA_903911455.1 uncultured bacterium | reverse complement strand
TTATATACCAAGGTAATTGTATGTTTAATGCTATGCTAAATAGTTCCTCTGAATTCATAACTCTTTTTACAGGCAAATTTATTAATTTTTATTTACCCATACAAATCGTTATAGAACCAATAAAATTATAAGATTTGAGATGTTAAACTTTCATAAGTTAAATATAAATTAACAAAATATCTCAAATATATTTACATTTATATAATATTAATTCGCATATTTGTAGATTATTTTAAAAATCATAATTCAATAATATAATTTTTATGAAAAAATTTTTCTTTTTTATTTTTATGGCTATCATGTTAATTATGATAAGTCATATTTCTTATAGCCAGATTGTAATATCAGGTTATATGGCAAACCCAACTAGTTCGCCTGACTCAAATTATGAGTACGTTCAGTTGGTAGCAACGCAAAGCATTAACTTTGCTACTACACCCTATTCAGTTGTAGTAACAAACAGTAGTAATGCATTATCTTCGGGATGGGTAGCAGGAGGGACTGTTACTTATGGCTTCAACCTCAACAGTGGATCGGTAGTTGCAGGACAAACATTTTATGTGGGTGGCTCTGCTAAAAGAATAAATAGTTATAACAGTACCGATATGTCTTCACTTACATGGATCAGAACAATTAATAACGACACAACTGCAGGAGATGGATTAGGAAGCGCTAATTTAAATGGCGTTGTTGGAAATGCAGGAACTGCCGCTTGCGGGATTGGAGTATTCTTAGGTTTAACTTCTTCTTTAGATTCAACTAAAGTTCCTATTGATGCTTTATTTTATGGCAATACTGTTGGAGCTGCTAAGCCTACAACAGGTGGTTATAATATGCCAACAAATGATCGCTACACTAATTCGTTGGGTGTTTTTGGGAGTACCGGGAATGCTTATTTATTCAACAACTCAACTTCAGGAGCATTTATTCAGTTAACTGGGATATGGAATACTCTTCTATCAACTCCAGCATGGACTACAATAAGAACTGGGGCAGCTGTAACTGTTACCACAACCTCTCCATTGACATTAATAGCTTCAAAGATTTCTCTTTATGGAGTTAATCCAGTTGCTGATACAGTAAAGAATACTTCAGTAACTTATATAACTAACAACTCGGCAGTTTTAAAAGGAAATGTATCAAACGATGGCAATACTACTATATTATTAAGAGGTTTTTGTTATGATACTTTAGCTGCTCCTGATACTTCTAAAAATAAAGTAACAGTTGCTGGAACAACCGGAGATTTTACAGCAACTATATCAGGATTACTTGCCGGTAAAACATATCACTACAGAGCTTTTGCCATAAATTCAGTTGGTATTTCTTATGCAGGTGATTCTACATTTACAACTTTACTTGCATCAATTGCCCCAACAGTTACAACAGGAACAACTATTAATATTAATAATAATTCAGCATTAGCTTCAGGTAATGTTATTTCTGATGGAGGCTCTACAATACAACTTAGAGGTGTATGCTATGATACTACTGCAAATCCAACTGTTGCAAATTATACAATGATGGTTTCGGGAACTACTGGAGCATATACTGCACAATTAACAGGATTGATAGCTAACAAAACTTATCATGTTAGAGCATATGCAACCACATCAGCCGGCTCAAGCTATGGTGCAGATTCAACATTTAAAACTTTACAATACGTTCCTACTTATCCTATTTCACAAGTAAGAACAATAAATGCAACTACTGGTGTTGCTGATTCATTAACTGTTAATTGTAAACTTATAGGTGTTGTTCATGGTTTAAATTATATTGCGACAGGATATACCTTTTATTTAGATGATGCATCATCTGGAATAAATGTTTACAAAACATCAACTCTTTCAACTTACACAACCGTAACAGAAGGAGATCAGTTGAGAGTTATTGGAAAGATACAACAAACAAGTGGTTTAATTCAGATAGTTCCTGACTCAATAGTTAAATTATCTTCAGGAATGGCTTTGAATACTCCTGTTTTAGCAACAACATTAAATGATGGATTAGAATCAAGATTAGTAACTATTGATAGTTTAACTTACATAAGTGGTTGGCCAACAACTGGCGGAGCTGCGGCGACAATACTTGCTAAACATGGAACCGATACAACTACCATTATATTATATACTGGTGTTAATATGGGTACAACTGCACCCGTTTATTTATTTTCAATAACAGGTTTAGTTAATCAACTTTGTACAACTTCTCCTTATTTAACTAAATATAGAATTTATCCAAGATATATTGCTGACCTTAATATACATTATATTACACCAAGTGTAACAACAACAAGTGTAAATACTATTACAACTACAACTGCTATCTGTGTTGGAAATGTAACTTCTGATGGAGGTTCAACAATACTTACAAGAGGTATATGTTATGATACTTTAGCTGCTCCTGATACCTCTAAATTAAAAGTTATTGTAACAGGTACTACAGGTACATATTCTGCTAATCTAACAGGATTAAAAGTAGGAAAACTTTATCATTACAGAGCTTTTGCTAAAAATGCTATAGGTGTTTCTTATGGTGGTGATTCTACCTTTACAACATCCGCTTCAGCAGTTTTACCTATAGTATTAACCGGAACATCTTCTAATATTGGAAACTATTCCTCATCTTTTTCAGGAACAGTTACTAATGATGGTGGAGCTTCAGTTACTTCCAGAGGTGTTTGTTGGAGTACAGTTGCCTTGCCTTCAATAACTGACAGTCATACTTCAGATACTGGTACCGTTGGTACATTTACAAGTTCTATTACAGGTTTATCTTCTAACACACTTTATCATGTAAGAGCTTATGCTACTACATCAGCAGGTACCGGTTATGGTGCAGATTCTACTTTTACAACTAAAGCTTATGTTCCTGTTTATACTATTGCTCAGGTAAGAACAATAAATGCTACTACAGGTGTTGCTGACTCTATAGGTGTTAATTGCAAATTGGTTGGTGTTGCTACTGGGATTAACTATACTGCTACAGGATACAATTTCTTTTTATTAGATGCTAATACTGGCATCAATGTTAATAAAACTACTGCTTTAACTTATACTTTCGCTCAAGGTGATTCATTAAGAGTAATGGGAAAGATCCAACAAACAAATGGTTTAATCCAGATTGTTCCTGACTCTATAGTTAAAATTGGAACCGGTACTTTAAAGACTCCTTTAGCTATAACTCAATTAAAAAGCGATTCATTAGAATCAAGATTGGTTTCGATGAGTAATCTTACTTATTTAAGTGGATGGCCAACAGCTACAGGACAAACTAGAACAGTTTATGCTTTACGCGGCACTGACTCTGTTATAGTGTATATTTATTTATCTAATCTTGGAACTACTGCTCCTCCAACTAGCTTTAATATTACAGGTTTAGTTAGTCAAAGTTGTACTACATCTCCTTACTTAACAGGATATCAACTATACCCAAGAACAGCTGCTGACTATACATTAAATTATAGCACTCCTTTTGTATTAACGGCTGGTGCTACTAATATATATCCTACTATGGCTACACTTAATGGTAATGTTACCGGAAATGGTGGTTACACTATAACTTCAAGAGGTATTTGTTTAGATACACTAGCAGGTCCGGATACAAGTAAAACTAAAATAATTGTAACTGGAACAACCGGAACATATAGTGCAAACTTCACAAATTTAATAATGGGTAAGACTTATCATTACAGAGCTTATGCTATTAATAGTGCAGGGATAACTTATGGTGGAGATTCTATATTTACAACTACTGCTACTCCTGTAGTTCCTTTAGTTACAACTGGTGCAGTTTCTTCAATTGGAACATTTAATGCTACTGTTGCTGGTACTATAACTTATAATGGTAATGCTAACGTTACTACAAAAGGTGTTTGTTATGCTACTACTTACCCTCCAACAATTGCTAATAGCTTTAAAGTAGATACAAGTACTACTACTACTATTTCTTCTACTTTAAGTAATCTAGCTTCCAGCACTCATTATTTTGCCAGAGCTTATGCTACTAATTCAGCTGGTACTGGTTATGGTGATACAGTTTCATTTACTACACTTCTTAACATTCCAACTTATGCAATCAGTCAGGTTAAACATACTGACACTGCCGGAACAGCAGATTCTAATAATGTTAATTGTAAATTGATAGGTGTTGTAAACAGTATTAACTATACAGCTACAGGGTACCAATTCTATATATTAGATCAGAATAATGGTATGTGGGTTTATAGATCTGCAGCTTTAAGCAATTATGCAACTGTAACTAAAGGTGATTCTTTAAGAGTTATTGGTAAGATAACTATGAATTCAGCTGCTGCTTATGGTATGATAAGTATTGTTCCAGATTCATTAGTTAAGATGGCTTCTGGAGCTGCTTTACAACAACCTTTAGTTATTAATCAACTTACTAGTGATACTTTAGAATCAAGACTAGTTAGGATGAGCAATCTTTATTATCTAAGTGGATGGTCAACAGGAACAGGTAATAGATTAGCTTTAGCTGCTCATGGATCAGATACAATTCAAATTAGATTAACTACTACTTGTAATCTTTATAATACTACTGCACCTCCAACTGGTGTGCCATTTACTATTACAGGATTTGTTCTTCAAGCATCTGCTAATACAACTCCTCCTTATGTTGGTGGTTATAGAATTTATCCTCGCGATACTAATGATCTTGTAATTAGTTATTCTGCCCCTGTAGTTACTACAGGAAGCACTACAGGCATTACTCAATATACTGCTATTTGTGCCGGCAATGTAGTATCTGATGGTGGCAAAACAATTACTATGAGAGGTATTTGTTACGACACTCTTGCAAGTCCTGATACATCTAAATTAAAAGTGATAGTTACAGGTACTACAGGAACATTTAGTGCTAATTTAAGTAATCTAAAGAAAGGAAAGTTATATCATTATAAAGCATTTGCATTAAACTCTCTTGGTTTAACTTACGGTCCTGATTCTACTTTTAATTCGGCTGCTGCTCCTGTTCCTCCTGTTGTTACAACAGGTACTATTTCTAATATTGGAGAAAATACTGCTTATGGAACCGGGACTATAACTAATAATGGTGGCGATTCTATACTATCAAAAGGTATATGCTGGGGTACAACTCCTAATATAACTATTGCTAATAGTCATTATGTTGATACTACTTCTTCGTTAACTAATATTATTGGGTATTTAACAGGACTTAATTCAAGTACTCATTATTATGTTAGAGCTTATGCAACTAATGTAGCAGGTACAGGTTATGGTGATACAGTTTCATTTACTACTTTACTCCATATCCCTACTTACCCGATTAGTCAAGTTAAGTTAACTGACAATTTAGGTAATGCAGATTCAATTGGTGTAAATTGTAAATTAATAGGTGTCGTTAATAGTATTAACTATCTTTCAACTGGAGCAGGTGGTGCAGGTTATCAATTTGAAATCACTGATCCAACAGGTAGTATTTTTGTTTTCAAAACAGCTACTTTAACAAGTTATGCAACTGTTACCAGAGGTGATTCATTAAAGATTATCGGAAAGATAAGTCAAAATAATGGGACAGGTCAAACTACTTTCTATGGTACTACTGCTATTGTTCCCGATTCTATTATGAAGTTCTCTTCAGGTGGTGCACAAATAACTCCTACTAATATTACTTCTATTAATAATGATAGCGTAGAATCTAAGCTAGTTAAGTTAACCAATCTGTACTATATAAGTGGATGGACAACTGCTTTTGGAACTAAAACAGTTTTATTTGCTCATGGACCTGACACTGTTACCGTAAGGATACCTAATACTTGCAATATTTATAATGTTGCAGCTCCTACAACTACTGTTGCAATTACTTTGTCGGGCTTTGTTTTACAATCTGCTACTTCTGCTATTGCACCTTATGTAGGAAATTATAGACTATGGCCTAGAGATACTTTTGATTATGTTGTGAATTATGCTAATCCTTCTGTATTAACAACAGGTTCTTTTGGTGTTACTCAGACTTCTGCTATCTGTTATGGAAACATCCCAACTGACGGTGGACATGCTATTACTGCAAGAGGTATTGCTTATGATACTCTTGCTGCTCCGTTAGCTACCGGTACTCATTTAGTAGTTACAGGTACTACAGGTACTTATACAGGTAATCTTAGCGGTTTATTATATCCTAAAACATATCATTACAGAGCTTATTGTACTAATTCTTTAGGTACATTCTATGGTGCTGATTCAATGTTTACAACCTCTGCAAACCCTGTTGTCCCTGTTGTTACTACTAATAATGCAACTAACATTACTACATTTAGTGCTGCTGTTACTGCTAATATTATTAATAATGGTGGTGATACTTTAACTGCTAAAGGTATTTGCTGGAGTATAAATTCAGTGCCTACTCTTACTGATTCGGTTTATTATTATACAGGAACTGCTACTGCTTTTACTGATACTATTAAAAACCTACTTGATAATAAAACTTATTATGCAAGAGGCTTTGCTATTAGTGCTGCCGGAACTGGTTATGGTAATATAATTATGTTTACAACAGTTAAAACGCCTCCTACTTATACAATTGCTCAGGTTCGTACTGTAAATGCTACTACCGGTGTTGCTGATTCTTTAGGTGTGAATTGTAAACTAACAGGAACTGTTCATGGTATTAACTTCTCTAATAATGTTACTGCCGGTATTACTTTCTTTATTTGTGATGCTAATTCTGGTATTAATGTTTACAAAGCTCCTAATACCTTAGGTTATACAGTTACACAAGGTGACATGATCAGAGTTATAGGAAAGATTACTCAGGTTAATGGTTTGATTGAAATAGTGCCTGATTCATTAGTTGTTATTTCATCAGGTAATACTTTACAAATACCTACTTTATTAACTACTCTCGATGATGCTCATGAATCAAGAATGGTGAAAATGAGTACTCTTATTTATGTAAGTGGATGGCCAACAACTGCCGGTACAACCGCAGCTACTGTTAAAGCATATAATGGAACTGATACAATAACACTCTCTATTGGCAGGTATTGTAATATTCAAGGTACACCTGCTCCAACTTCTCCTTTCCATGTTATAGGTTTAGAAAGCCAGAATGATGCTACTAATCCTTATACATCGGGTTATTATATTTATCCTAGAGATACTAACGATATTATTAAGTTAGTTGGTATTAATGAGTTCGACAAACCAACATTCAGTGTATATCCTAATCCTACTAATGGAAACTTTAGTATTGCGTTAAGCAAATATATGGATGCTGATGTTAAGATTTACTCTGTGATAGGAAGTTTGATCGAACAAAGAACAATTAAAGCTTCGTTTACCGAATTTAATATCTCTACTTATGGTAAAGGAATGTATTTAATACAGATCACTGATCTTAAGAATGGTTTAACAACCACCGAGAAGCTGATCGTTAAATAAGATTCTTTTTACATTCATATTTAAAGAGGCTGTATTTGATTATACAGCCTCTTTTTTTTTAAACAGATCAAGGCAATAGGCAATAAGCAACAGGCAATAGAAAGAATGCCTTCAGTACTTAAAGTGCCTTCTATGTTGCAAAACAAGTTTCATAGTTGACATTTAACTTTTTTTTATAATTTTGTGTCATAAGTCTGAAGAGGAAGTGAGCTCTGCTGGAGAGCAACTCACCAGCAAT
>CAIWDQ010000314.1 GCA_903911455.1 uncultured bacterium | reverse complement strand
GGAATTTAACTGGCCAAAAAATCATTTTGTATTCCCCCAAAACCTGGCAAGAAACAAAAAACACCTACACATTTGAATGTGTAAGTGTCTGATATTTAAGTTGTCCTGTTAGGTCTCGAACCTAAACTCTTCTGATCCAGAATCAGACGTGTTGCCAATTACACCACAGGTCAATTTTATAGAACATCTTTGTTCAGTAGCGAGAACGAGAATTGAACTCGTGACCTCCGGGTTATGAATCCGACGCTCTAACCAACTGAGCTACCTCGCCGTCTTTTAAAAGGGTTTGCAAAATTAATAAAGTAATTCAAAATATCTATCATTTTCTTGAAAAAAAATTCAAAATAATGAAACTTATTCTTTCAAACCCTAGTATTCAAAAACTTACTTCCTGTCAAATTTTAATATTAGTTTTTCAATTTGTGATAGAGAAACACCTGCAATTACAATTATCATCCCAATGATCTTATTAAATGTAAACATCTCTTTTAAAATAAAGTAAGAGAATATTGCTGTTATGATTGGAATCAGATTTGTGAAGATACTAGCCTTACTTACACCTAGATGCTTTATAACATACACCCAACAAATAAATGCTAACGATGAAGCAAATATTGATAGTTGCAACAGTGACCCTATTAATCTTAGATTTGGTTTAACAGTTATAAAATGACTGAAATCAAAGATAAAAAATAATGGCATGAATAAGATCAAACCTATCATGTTTTGATAAGTAATGATAGAAAATGGAGAATAAACATGAGAAAGCTTCTTTAAAGATATCCCATAACCAACTGCAGAGAACACTGCTAAGAACAATAATGCTATCCCTTTAGGAGAAAACATAAAATTAAATTTCCTATCCATAACCATCACAATAATACCTATAAAAGATAAAATCAAACCTAATATATTTAGTATACTTAACTTCTCTTTTATAATTAAAAAGGCAAACACTGATGTAAAAACAGGTATAGTTGCAATAATAACTGATGCTATTGTTGGCTCAACTAATCTTAACCCAAAATTTTCTCCAAGAAAATAAAGAAAAGGTTCAAATACTGCAGTTAAGAATAATAATTTAAGATGGGACCTGTCAATTTTTTCCAGCTTGCCTGATAATTTGAATACAATATATAATATAGTGGAAGAAATAACTAATCTAAGAAATACAGTAGTTATAGGATGGTAAAATTCAAATACTATCTTTGTCCACACAAACGACATTCCCCAGAATATCATAGATAAAAGTGCAAAAAGATAGGTTCTTATTCTAACTGTTTTCAATTTATGTTTATTAGTTAATTTAAAATATGTTGATATATCAGTATAATTATATGATGCACTTTAGAATCTAAAATACTATCTTTGCATACCTGAAATCGTTTGCAAAAATATAAAAAAACTATCTATAAACTAATACAAATAATATTCTAATGATTAAAATAGGTTTACTCTCTGACACGCATTGCTATGTACATCCAAGGATTTACGATGTATTTGCCGAATGCGATGAGATATGGCATGCGGGTGATATTGGGGATATTGCAACTGCTGACGAATTAAATGCAATTAAACCTTTGAGAGCAGTGTTTGGAAATATAGATGGTCATATTGTAAGAGCAACTTATCCAGAATCGTTGGTATTTAATTGTGAGAATGTAAAAGTTTACATGACACACATAGGAGGTTACCCAGACAGATATGCAAAACCAGCAAAAGATATAATTAAACTTGAAGCGCCTAATCTATTTATATCAGGACACTCGCATATACTTAAGGTAATGTATGATAAAAAGCAACAGCTATTACATATTAATCCGGGTGCTGCAGGAAAATCAGGATTTCACCAGGTAATTACTCTGGTGAGGTTTTGTATAGATAGTTCTAATATAAAAGATCTGGAAGTTATAGAACTAAATAAATAAAATATTATCTAAGTCTGTCAGTTCCTTTTACTAATTTCTCATCTTTACGGATGGCTTTGCTTGCAAGTATTAATAATACTAATGTTACTAAAGGAAGAAAACTTCCATATTTATAAGCTGCTTCAATGTTTAAATGTTTTTGAAGAGCATCGGCAGTAAGAAACAATACTATTATCATAATTACATTAGCTAAAAAAGCAAACATCGTAAATCTTAACTGCAATACTCTTTTATTATATAATAGTATAGCAGCAAAACTTAAGCCAGCTACCAATACATTTAATATTAGAAGTGGTATTGTAGTGACATTCTGGAAAGTTGATGTAATATAAAAAGGTAAATCTACAATTACTGGTGTTGTGTAATGAAAAACTGCTACAGGTATACTGAAAAACAAGATTGCTGAAGCTAGAAAAGCTACTAATAAATAAACTGTTTGAATTCTTTGGATCATTTTTAATAAGTATTATTAATTTTTGCAAAGATATTAATGATTTTAATAATAATCAAATGCAATTATTTTTATTTTTTCTTTGTTATTTAATATTTAGTTGTATCTTTGCAAAAAAAATCCTGAATTATTTCTCATTACTTTTTAATTTTTCAGTCAATAGTATTGGTTTTCAATTAAAGTTTTTAAGAATTATATTCATGATTATAAATTTAAGTACATTTATTAGCAAATAAATCTTCAAATTAAACCTTTCTATACATAAATTAATAATAAATTAAGTAATTCGACTATGATTTACGACATTGTAGCATTAAACGAAAAAGTTGTTTCTGAACTAAAAGAAATCGCAAAAGAATTAAACATCCCTAAGTATGACAAACTCTTAAGACAAGATCTGATTTATAAGATTCTTGATCACCAGGCAATAAATCCAAGTCCGGAAATTCTTGAAAAAGAAAAGAAGGAACAAAAGAAAGAGTTTCGTCAAAGGACAAAGATCATTAAACCTGTACTTGAACAGCAAAAGGCAGCTACTTCAAATGCACATCCTACATCCAGACATCCTGCTAAAGAGATTCTGGAGAAGACAAATACAAAAAAGGAGATGCCTGTGAAGCCTGATATCTTTAGCAAGAAGGACGACAAACCTTTTGTTCAGCTACCAATTAAAGAAAAACAACCTGACATCTTTATAAAGAAGGACGACAAACCGGTTCCTCAAACTGTAGTTAAAGAAAAACAACTTGACATCTTCCCAAAGAAGGATGAGAAGCCGATTCATCAGCATACTCCTAAAGAAAAACAAGTTGACAAGCCTCATAAAACAGAGCATGTTAAGAAACCTATAATTATTAACAAACCTATTGTTGCTGAAAAGCCAATTGAGGCAGAGAAACCTATCCATGTTGAAAGACCCAGAATAGTTATTGAAAAACCTGAGCCAATAATTGACGATATAGCTCCAATTATTCCAGCTTATGTTGAGAATATTGAAACTTTGGTGATAGATGACAAACCTAAAGATGAAACTCCTACAGAGATTAAACCTGTTAGAGAGTTTGAATACAGGAATAGGAGAGAAGAATATAAGAAAGACGATTATAATGACTTTGATAGTATCGTAGAGAGCGAAGGCGTTCTGGAGATTATGCCTGATGGTTATGGTTTCCTTCGTTCTTCAGACTACAACTATTTAAGTTCGCCTGATGATATTTATGTTTCTCAATCGCAGATTAAGCTTTTTGGTTTGATGACGGGAGATACCGTTAGAGGAAGTATACGCCCACCTAAGGAAGGAGAGAAATTCTTCCCTTTAATTAAAGTTGGCCTCGTTAATGGTAAGAAAAATGAAGACATTAGAGATAGGATTCCTTTTGACTTCTTGACTCCTTTGTTTCCTGAAGAAAAATTTAAACTTACAGGTCATCAGGGAGGCACAGTATCTACAAGAGTTATTGATTTGTTTACACCAATTGGTAAAGGACAGAGAGGTTTGATTGTTGCTCAGCCTAAGACGGGTAAGACTGTTTTGTTGAAAGAGATTGCCAATGCGATTGCAGCTAATCATCCTGAAGTTTATCTTATAGTGTTACTAATTGACGAACGTCCTGAGGAGGTTACCGATATGGCACGTAGCGTTAACGCTGAAGTGATCTCATCTACTTTTGATGAGCCTGCCGAAAGACATGTTCGTATTGCGAATATAGTATTAGAGAAAGCAAAACGTATGACCGAATGTGGACATGACGTTGTTATCTTATTAGATTCTATCACTCGTTTGGCAAGAGCTTACAATACTGTTGCGCCTGCTTCGGGAAAGGTGTTATCGGGTGGTGTTGAAGCAAGTGCTTTGCACAAGCCTAAGCGTTTCTTTGGTTCGGCACGTAAGATCGAGAATGGTGGTTCGCTAACAATTATAGCTACTGCTCTAACCGATACAGGTTCGAAGATGGATGAAGTGATCTTTGAAGAGTTTAAAGGAACAGGTAACATGGAATTACAGTTGGATCGTAAGTTATCTAACAAGCGTATTTACCCTGCTATCGATCTTGTGGCATCCAGCACACGTCGTGACGATTTATTGCTCGACAAGGAAGCATTATCACGTATCTGGATCTTAAGAAATCACCTGGCTGATATGAATCCTTTGGAAGCTATGGAATTCTTGAAAGAGAAGATGCGTTTTACTCAAAACAACGAGGAGTTTTTAATCTCCATGAACGGGTAAGTTAAAAAAAGAGTGCCTAAAGTGCCTAAAATACTTACCTTGCCTACCGGCAGGCAGGAAGTGCCTAAAGTTGAAAGACAAATTAAGAATTAAAAATTAAGAATATCATAACTCAAATTCCTCCCCTATTAGGAGAGGGTAGGGGTGAGGTCATAAAAGAGAGCCGTTATCATTTGTTTGGTAACGGCTCTTGTTTATTCAACCTAAAAGGATTTCACAATCTATTAGGTTTTTGTCTTTTAATCGTACGGTGAAAAATGATAAACATGTAATGCTTAGCGAAATGGATACCTATGAACCTCTTTGAAGGAACTGTTTTAATGAAAAGAGGTAAAAATTAAATCAGCAACAAAAAATAGCTTTTCGCAGACGATGCTAAACTTTTTGCATAGACTGCTAAACTTTTCGTAATGGTGCTAAACTTTTTGTATTGACCGGTAAACTTTTTGTTTAGACTGCTAAACTTTTCGTATTGACTGCTAAACTTTTTGCATAGACCGGTAAACTTTTGCATGGACTGGTAAACTTTTTGTTGAGACCGCTACAATTTTTGTTTAGACCGCTACAATTTTTGTTTAAAACATATTATTTTATATCATGTTGGTTTTAATTGATTAATAAAATAAATTTTTAATTTTATTAAATAATTCTTTAAAAAAAAGCTCCCGTAATGAAAAATAATTAGTATCTTTGTTTTTTTTCAAATAAAAATTAAAAATCATGAATAAAACAGAAGAAGAAGAATTGAATGATAGTAAATCGATATTAAAAATTTATCTCGAAAATAAACCCATTATTGATACATTTATTGCTGTTAAAAAAGATATTGCCGATTTAAAAGTGATAGTAGATGATGTCGACCAGCGTACGCCTGCTCAGTCGGAAGACAATACTGGGATTACTGAAAATAAAGAACTTTCAAAAGATACATTAGCTCAAATTGTATTTGATCATGCTCAACTTGCAGGCTCTTATTTTATATCCATATATGATATGGAAAATTTCAGAAAAGTAGATTATAAACTCTATAATCTAAAGAGGATGAAGTCCGAAGATTTAAAGATTGCAGCCCGCGATATGATTACTATCTGCACAACTTATCTTAGCGAATTAGCTGATTATAGTATTACACTTGCTAGTATTGCCGAAATTACGACAGCACTTGCAGATTTCGAACCCAAATCGGGCGAACCTAAAGAAGTACGTACGGCTCATACAGGCAATACCAAAACCATTAAAAATAATTTTAAAGCTTTAAGAATTGTACGTTGTGTGCGTTTGCGCCGTTCGCTAAAAGCCCTGGAAAAAACACAGAACGATTTGTATTTGAAATTGTATTCCTTTACTTATGATGATAAAATAGGAGCACACTCGCACCGCGATCCTAAGGCAGTAACTACCACCTTATTTATAAAAGTAACGGATGCCGCAACCGGCGACCCATTGTATGGTGTAAGTATTAAAGAAACCGGCGTTGAAGAAGTGGTACTAACTGACGTACATGGTATGACTGAAATAGAATTGACCGAAGGCGATCACGAATTAAATTTTATGGCTTTCAATCATCAAAATTTAAAAGAAAACGTAACAATAACTGCCGACGATTTACACATCACAGTATTAATGACTCCCGATGTGGTGATTTAGCGACCTGCCTGCAGGTAGGAAAGTTTGGTGATTTAACTATCGTCATTGCGGGCTTGACCCGCAATCTCAATCAATTAAAAAGATTCAGCAATTTATTTTGTTGAAGCTTTTTTTTGTTTCTAAGATTAAATCAATTCAATTCTTTTTCTATTAAGATTAATCCCCTTACAGAGAATACGAAGATTAAGAAAAATAAAATCAATAAATGTACACCATATCATTATAATTATTAATTTTGTTTTTTTATTACCTATGAAAAGAATAAGTTTATTCGCGATTATTTTCATTTTATTAAATACTGCTTTCGCAGGAAATAATAAAACTGACAAAGCCACTGAAGCCAAGGCTAAAGCTTGGGTTAAGAATCAACAATTAGAATTTATAGAAAACAAAGGACAGTTTACCAATACCGAAGGCAAACCAGCCGATAATGTTTTGTTTAAAACTTCTTATGGAAGTTGTGATATTTATATTACGGATAAAGGCATAAGCTATGTCTTTATTAAGTTTGAAGAAAAGGAAGAGAAGGCAATAGGCAATAGGCAACAGGCAATAGG
>CAIWDQ010000313.1 GCA_903911455.1 uncultured bacterium | reverse complement strand
CCTAATATCCGCAAGCTAGTTATTAACAAAAGTCATCAAAATATTGTGCAAAAGTATCTTGCACAATATTTGACAACTGGAAAATTTCACCTAATTTAGTGCTACGAAACAACCAATTAAATAGTAAAACTTTCGGGCATGAAATTACAAATAAAATCTGATAACCTTAGTCCTTTTGCAGGAATTTCTTTTATTAATTATGAATTTGAGAACATAGGGATGTCACAACTCATAGATAAAGAGCTAGGTTCAAGAGTGAAGTGTTTTGGATTTTCTTATAGTGATATTATTAAAAATTTCTTTAATGTTTTTTTAAGCGGAGGTGATTGTGCCGAAGATATTCAAACACATTTAGGGAGTCATCTAAAATCAATTCCTGGTAACAAAGTTCCAAGTGCTGATACTATATTAAGAGGTATAAAAGAATTAGCTTCCAAGAACTCGAACATTACTTCAAAATCTGGGAATACTTATAATTTTAACATCAATACAAATCTCAGTACATTAAATATTAAGTCATTGTTGCTTACAGGTCAATTACTAAAAGACACTTCATATGATTTTGATTATGATAATCAAATATTAGCTACTGAGAAATATGATGCCAAGAACACATATAAACATACCAAAGGTTATTTCCCAGGTGTTGCCTCTATTGGGACCAAAATAGTTTATATTGAAAATCGTGATGGTAATGCTAATGTAAAATTAGAACAAGCTGCTACACTTTCCAGAGCATATAATCTTTTGAAAGAAAACAGTATTGCAATAAATCGTTCAAGAATGGATGCAGGTTCTTATTCAAAAGACATTATACAAGTTGTTGCCTCTAACAGTAAATTGTTTTATATCAGAGCCAATAAAAGTGTAGAGCTTAGTAGACAAATAAACGAAATTAAAAACTGGGAGACCGTAGAAATTAATTATAAGATATATGAAGTTGCTTCTATAGTATTCACTCAGTTTTTTGAACAAGAAAATTATCGTTTAGTTATTATGAGAGAGAAGAGTAATACTAATCAAATAGATATATTCACAGGTGATACGTTTATTTATCGTAGTATTTTGACTAATGACTGGGAAAGTACAGAAAAAGAAGTCATAGAATATTATAATCAAAGAGGTAGCAGCGAAAAACTATTTGATGTAATGAACAATGATTTTGGATGGAAACATCTTCCATGTTCGTTCATGAATGAAAACACATCCTATTTAATACTAATGGCAATGGCTAAAAATTTCTATAATTATTTTGCAGAAAAAGTTTCTACTGTATTTGAGGATATAAAGCCAACAACCAGACTCAAGCGGTTTATATTTAGATTTATATCTGTTGCTGGCAAATGGGTTTACAGAGCAAGACAATGGGTGCTGAAATTGTTTACAAATAGACCCTATCAAGCACTCGTAATCTAAAAATCATCATTATTAAGTTTTCTAAAAAGAAAATATGGGATAACTATGTCTTAGAAATTAATTAAATATGATCATATATTGCTTATTAACAGAACATAACATAAACAACAAGATACATCTTAGAAATAATTTTCTTTTGCAAAATATTTACTACGATTAAATCATAAAATATGTAATTTATAATAGGATATTGATAATAAAAGACTCCTGTTTGAGGAATATTAGTGTTAGTAAACTTTTAAAATGTAAAATATTACCAAAACATCTCAAGTTTTTCAACTCCCTTTTTTATTTGCGGATTTAAGGTATTATTAAAAGTTGAAGTGCTTAAACCTGTTGGTTGTCCACCATAAAAGATACAATTTTCTACTACTAAACCAGTAGCATTAAATACACTTGTTGAGTTACTATTTATAAAAAGGCAGTTTCTAACAAAAACCTGTCCATTCATATTTATAGAGGATTGTAAACTCCAATTATTAGACATATCAAATACACAATTAGTATAAAGTAGGTTAGTAATACTACTACTATTCATATAAGTGTTAACATTTAAATAGCAATTTTTGAAAGTTATATTATTATATATCTGACTTGAAAATTGAAACTGGGAGTTAAAACTACAACGATCAAAAAGAATATTTTCTATTTTATTTTGTCCTGATGTTTGTCCAGTGAAGCTACCTTGCAAGTTCATATAATAAAAATTAATACCATAAAATTTAGACCCACTTGCACCTATTCCACTATTAACATTCTGTAGGTAACACCAACTACTCGTTATAGAAGTACTTTGTCCATCAGGATTATTAATACCTTCACCATAAAAAACTAAAGTTCTATCAACTGAAAATGTTGCATAAGCACTAGAAGAACCTGCAATAAGAATAGTATCTCCAGGCTGTGCTGCATTAATTGCAGCTTGAATTGTTGTATACTGTGCTGGTTTGTCAGAACGATTGCTAACTGTCCATACTTTTGCATTAGCATTAAAAGCTAATAATGTAACTAAAATAAAAAAATAAAACTTTTTCATACGTTTAAAATTTGATTGTTTATAAATAAATGTTAAATAAATAAGAAAAACAATTATATAAATGTTTTGTTTTGTTATTTTTTTGGTCTTAGGATCAAGATAACCGTATGGGCTGGAAATCACCGCCTGAAATTGTTGCTTGATCTTTTTATCACCGCTAATACTTTTGTTCGCATTAATCTTGTGCAAATTG
>CAIWDQ010000312.1 GCA_903911455.1 uncultured bacterium | reverse complement strand
TAGAAGTTTTATTTCATAAAGAAAATAAAATTTAGTACCTTTGTAAAGTTTAATAATAATAAGAATGATAAAAAAGATTGTTGTGCTAACTGGTGCCGGCATAAGTGCCGAGAGCGGGGTCAGCACATTCAGGGATAACGGCGGATTATGGGAAAATCATCGCATTGAGGACGTTGCAACTCACGAAGCATGGGATGCGAACCCCGAAATGGTGCTTGATTTTTATAACCAACGTCGTAAACAGCTTTACCAAGTGGAACCAAATGCCGCACATAAGGCTTTGGCGAAGTTGGAAGAAAAATATGACGTCCACATTATAACTCAGAACGTTGACGACTTACATGAAAGAGGCGGCTCAACAAAAGTGCTTCACTTACATGGCGAATTAAAGAAATCAAGAAGCACGGTCGACGACTACAAAATATATGATATTAATGGCTGGGAACTTAAAATGGGCGATGTAGACGAACATGGGACTCAATTACGTCCTCATATTGTGTGGTTTGGCGAAAGTGTGCCCGAAATAACAAAAGCAAGCAAAATCGCAGCCAGAGCATACATATTTATAGTAATTGGAACCTCATTAAATGTATATCCGGCAGCCGGCTTACTGGAAAGTGTGCCCTATTTTGTAACTAAATACTTCATAGATCCTAATGCAAGAGAGAACTATAACTATAATAATCTCACCATTATAAAAGAAAAAGCCGGAACAGCAGTTCCTCGTCTGGTTGAAGAACTTTTAGCGAAAGCATAACTAAATTCCAAACAAATAAATATTAATTATTCGTTATTTCAAACGAAGTAAAGCAATCTCTAAACTATTGATTTAATAGATTGCTTCAAACTTTATGCATGCAATAACGTTTATGTTGATACATAGAAAACTATATTCAATAACTTTTATTTGATAAAAAATAACTAATTTTGCCGACTATGGAAACAGTAGTAAGCGGTATTCGTCCAACTGGCGAATTGCATTTAGGGAATTATTTTGGCGCGTTGCGAAACTTTATAAAGATGCAACACGAACATAATTGCTATTTTTTTATAGCAGATTATCACTCATTAACAACACATCCGACGCCACATGATCTTCATGGCCATGTAAAAAGTGTATTGATTAATTATCTGGCCGCAGGATTGGATCCTGAAGTGTCAACTATTTATATTCAAAGTGATATGCCTCAGGTTGCTGAGCTTTATTTGCTCTTAAATATGAATGCATACATCGGCGAACTGGAAAGAGTGGCTTCCTTTAAGGAAAAAATACGTACACAACCTAATAATGTGAACGCCGGATTGCTCACTTACCCTACTTTAATGGCTGCCGACATCATCATACACAGAGCAACCAAGGTTCCGGTAGGAAAAGATCAGGGACAACATCTTGAAATGACCAGAACTTTTGTAAACCGCTTCAACAGACTATATAATGTGGAATACTTCCCTGAACCGGTAGCATACAATTTTGGTGAAGACTTAATAAAAATACCTGGTTTGGATGGAAGTACAAAAATGTCTAAATCAGATAACGAAAATAGTTGTATATATCTGTCTGATTCTCCTGAACTAATCCGTAAAAAGGTTATGAGAGCTGTTACTGACCAAGGCCCAACTGAACCTATGCAAGCCAAACCACAACCGATCATCAACATATTTGATATTATGGCTGCCGTATCTCCAAAAGAAACTTTAGAACATTTTGAAGGCTTGTACAATACATGTCAGATAAGATATGGAGACATGAAAAAGCAACTTGCAGAGGATGTTATTGTATTTAATGCTCCTTTTAGAGAAAAAATTCAGGAATTATCAAGTAACAATGACTATTTAAGGAAGGTCGCAAAACATGGAGCCGAAAAAGCAGTAGAAAGTGCATCCAAAACAATAAAAGAAGTAAGGGAGATAATTGGTTTTAAATCCTTTTAGTATAAAATAGATAAAATATATATGGCAAAAACGACAAAACAATCACTTTTATTTGAAATCTTCCTGAAAATTGCTGTCATTTTTTTCCTTTATGGAGTATTTAATAGTACTTTAAAGCTTACTTATGATATTCATAATGCCTTTTGGGAACCAATAGTCAGAGTTTTAGTGATAATATTATTCCTTGGACTTGCTTTAATAACTATCGCAATGAGAGGAGGAAACTTCAGAAGCTTTGCATTTATGATGATATTTGTTATAAGCGCCTTAAGGATCTTTACTACCTTCGCCAGTAATGGCATGGACCTCGACGATATTCCGACTTATGTATTATTAATGGTTGTATCTATTTACATTATCTATAGAACTTCCGATCATTCTCATTCTCATAGAAGATAAGCTATGCTTAACACTAAATAATATCATTAAATTTTGATAGAAAACACAGAAAAAATAGAAACCGCCGTTTTAGTTGGTTTAATAAAGAATAATCAGGACATCATTAAGGCTAAAGAGTATCTTGATGAGCTTGCTTTTCTGGTTGATACAGCTGGAGGCGTTGCTGTAAAAAGTTTTATACAGAAATTAGACAAACCTGATACCAGAACCTTTGTTGGTTCGGGCAAATTAGAGGAAATCAGAGAGTATGTAAATGCTGAAAAGATTAGCCTTGTGGTTTTTGACGACGAATTAAGTCCTTCTCAGATTAGAAATATTGAGAAAGTATTAGAATGTAAGATACTTGACAGGACCAATCTGATTTTAGACATCTTTGCAAGTCGTGCAAGGACCTCCCATGCAAGAACTCAGGTAGAATTAGCCCAATATCAATACCTTTTACCAAGATTAACAAGGATGTGGACCCATTTAACCAAGCAAAGAGGGGGTATGGGGATGCGCGGACCCGGTGAAAAGGAAATTGAAACCGATAGACGTATCATCAGAGATAAAATTTCTTTGCTTAAAGAAAAGCTGGTTGAGATTGATAAACAAATGCATACTCAAAGGAAGAATCGTAAGGAAATGGTAAGAGTTGCTTTGGTAGGATATACTAATGTGGGCAAGTCTACAATTATGAATATGCTTAGCAAATCGGAAGTTTTTGCTGAGAATAAGCTTTTTGCTACACTTGATACAACTGTCAGGAAGGTTGTTATAGAAAACCTTCCCTTCTTGCTTACTGATACTGTTGGATTTATAAGAAAGTTGCCTCACGATTTGGTTGAATCTTTTAAATCAACACTTGACGAGGTTAGAGAAGCTGATTTATTAATTCATATTGTAGATATTTCGCATCCTGATTTTGAAGATCAGATTAACATAGTAAAGCAAACTCTCAGCGAACTTAAAGTAGGTGATAAACCAACCATTACTATCTTCAATAAGATTGATGCTTATACTTTCGTAGAAAAGGAAGAAGATGATTTAACTCCTTCTACGAAAGAAAATCTAAGTTTGGAAGATCTAAAAAGGACTTGGATGGCTAAAGATAATATACCTGCCTTGTTTATATCTGCTAAGCACAAACAAAATCTGGAGGACTTCAAGACCCTTATATATGATGAGGTTAAGAAGATACATGCAATAAGATATCCTTACAATAATTTTCTTTATTAATCCATTTATTTCATTAAATAAGACAATTACACCATGGATAAATACGATGTTATAGTTGTAGGAGCCGGTGCAGCAGGGATGATGGCTGCCGGAAGAGCTGCCGAAATGGGTGCTAAGGTCTTGTTAATTGAGAAGATGAATCAACCGGGGAGGAAGCTAAGGATTACGGGGAAGGGGAGATGCAATTTAACCAATGTTGCGCCTATGCGAGAGTTTATGGAGCAAGTCGGAGACAACTGGAGATTCCTCAAACATGCTTTCAATACTTTCTTTTCAAATGAATTGATAGAATTTTTCCAGACTAAGAAAGTTGATATTACTGTTGAAAGAGGTGGAAGAGCTTTTCCG
The DNA here is from genome assembly GCA_903911455.1 of uncultured bacterium. Classification (GTDB taxonomy): domain Bacteria; phylum Bacteroidota; class Bacteroidia; order Bacteroidales; family JACABE01; genus JBAXLO01. Next base: position 15,698 of record CAIWDQ010000312.1, on the reverse strand, counting down.
ACCAGCGAACTTGCCGGCGATATATTTACAGCCTTAATCAGATGGGTTGAAAGGAATAAGGTAGATATTAGAAAGGAAGTTAAGGTTGAAAAACTGCTTATTGAAGATAATATAATTAATGGTGTGGAAGTTTATGGCGGTCATACTTATTATGCAGATAAAGTTATTGTTGCCACAGGTGGTATGTCGTATCCTGCAACCGGCTCAACGGGTGATGGATATAAATTAGCTACTGATGCAGGGCATACTATTATTAATGTGAGACCTGCTTTGGTACCTTTAGAAACTGCCGGTGATATTGCACCTCAATTACAGGGTTTAAGCTTAAAAAATGTAAAGGTTAATGTGTGGCTTGATGGTAAAAAACTGGGTGAAGCCTTTGGTGAGATGATGTTTACACATTTCGGCCTGACCGGCCCAATTATTTTAACTCTTAGCAGAAGGTTTTCACAAGAGATTTACGATAAGAAACCACTTATTTTCGCTATTGATCTTAAGCCTGCTTTGGATGATCAGAAGCTGGATGCCCGCTTATTAAGAGATTTAAACGAACATGGTAAGATGAAGTTTCAATCAGTGCTTAGGTTGTTGTTACCGGGGAAGCTTGTTGATATTGCAGCTGATCTTTTAAAGATTTCGCAAGATAAATTATGTAATCAAATAAGTTCTGAAGAAAGAAAGCGTATTCGTTTGTGGCTTAAAGACTTTAGGTTTACCATTACAGGCTCTCGTTCGTTTGCCGAAGCTATTATTACCTCAGGAGGAGTGGATGTGAAGGAAGTTGATCCCAAGACGATGCAGTCTAAACTAGTTCATGGCTTGTACTTTGCGGGCGAAGTTATGGATTTGGATGCAAATACAGGTGGTTATAATCTTCAGATAGCCTTTTCAACAGCATGGCTTGCCGGCGAAAGTTGTGCTAAGACTTCTTAAACTAAATTATTCATTAATAAATCAGTCTTCAACAATTACTGCATCCTTAAAACGTTTATGGATACGGTGCAGAACTTCATCAGCCTCTTCCTTAGTAGCATACGGACCGCTCACTACTTTATATAAAGGCTTCCTTTTGTGGGTTGCTTTGCTTATTTTAGCTTTTAGTTCATATTCATCAGCAACCTGCTTAACAATCTTTTTAGCAGTAACTTTCATTTTAGTACTTGCAATCCTCACATAATAATTTAGATATCCTTTTATAATTAATGAATCTCGTATTGTATCGTTTTCGGGAATGATAAGATTACTGTCAATCTTCTGATTACGATACATATCCAGGTAACTGCTATCTAACAACTGTAAAGTAACATTGCCAACACCCGAACGGATAATATCCAGTTGACGGGCTGCAATCAGCGAAAGATCTATAACATTCTTTCGTCTAAATCTGTCGTTGATACGGACAATTACAGATTTGTTATTCTTTGTATTGGTAACTTTAACAAGCGATTGCAGAGGGAAACTACGGTGGGCGGCGGTATATTTGATGGCGCTGTATCTTTCGCCGCTATAGGTTTTACTTTTTGTAAATTTTTTACCATAGAAGGTTGCCCTAGCTTTGTATACATGTTTCTTCTGGCTATAAGACAGTTGGCTTACAAAAACGAAGGCAATTATTAAAATAATAAATCTCATTAAATAACTATTGGTTCCTAAAATTTTATACAAAGATACAAATAATTATTATATATCAAAGCATTGTATGTTTTTTGATGTATATTTTTATATTATTAAGTGAAGACAAGCATATAATATAAAAGAGAAGAAGGGAATCATAATATTTTATAAAAGCCCGAAGAGCCCCCATCAAATGAATGATGGTTATATTATAGGTGAACTAGTAAAAACCTCGTATCATATTATTTCTTTTACAAAAACGAAGGCAATGATTAAAATAATTAATCTTATTAAGATATTAATGTAATTATAAAACCAATTGATAGCATTAATTTAGTCGTTTATTAATTTAAATATCACAAATATTTTAATGTCTATCGAATACTTGGTAGATATGTCTAAATTCGAAAAAGGGGATGTTAAATAATGATTATATGAAAGGCTAATGCCATAATCAAAATTTCTACCTTTATCAAATAAGTCAACTCCTATTTGCCCCACAAGACAATAATTTGCTATTGTTTTTAAATAATAAGCACTTACCTGTTTATTTATTGACTCGTTATAATATTCAATTTCATTAGGCTTACCATAGTTTTGTAATAAAACAACATCATTATAAGTTTTGTTTAACACAATATTATTTACAAAACCTGCATTTATATTAACACCAGGGATTACAAAAAAAGGAGCATAACGTCTCCAACCCTTATATAAATTAAAGCCAATCTTCAGTGGAATACCTATCTGATAATTCCACATTCTGAATTCATACACACTATATGTGTCATTAAACATACTGCTAAATTGCTCAATTTCATTAATTCTTATTAAAGGATTAAAATCAATCTGTTCTCTCGAAAAATTAATTCCTGAAATTAAATAAAACTTTTTGTTGAATATTCTTTTATTTAGATTTAAATCTAAACAGTATAAACTGGAGTATCCTGACGTATTATTTGTTACACCTTGCTTATTAACAATTGAGAATTCACTTGCTCTTACTCCTAATGAACCTCCTATACCATCAAAATACTGGGCATGACTATATCCAAAAGTTACAACAAAAATAAAAATGAATAGTATCTTTCTTTTCATGATCTAATATTTTATTTGATTGATTATGAGAAACTCGTTATATACATTATAAATTTTATAATTTTTATAAAATCCTTGTCAATTTATTCACTCTGCAAATATACATTTTAATTCAAAACAAATAATTAATAACAATCAAAATATAAAAACCTCATCAGATTAATGATAGAGCTTTTTATTCTTTTTATAACTTTAGGCACTTTAAGTATTTTAGGCACTTAAGGCACTTCATATTTTTACACAACAATATAGCCTACAATAGCACTTGGCACTCCTAATTCGCCTCTCGAATTCTTAATACGGGCAAAGTACCATGCTTTTTGGCTAATTTCGTCATCATTATGAATAACTTTTATCAAGCCTCTGCTAACTTCTCCAACATATTGAAATAGATTTAAAGCAGGTGAGGGATCATTATGCGCTGTATCTGCTTTATAAACTAGTATTTCTTTAACGCCATCCTTTTTGCCTCTCCCCTTTTTATTGAGCGAAGTTACCAGCAACTGATGATAAAGAATTCCCATTTTCTTTAAAACAATAACTACTCCTTTGGTTCCGAGTGCTGGGGTATGAGCATAAGAAGTAGCGGCAAGTGAAGTACCACGTATTATGCGAAATGTTTCGAAACCAGTAATAATAGCATTTATATTAATTGCAATTCCGTCGTAAAGGTAATCGGGTCTATCTAATGCAACACTTTCCTTAATAATCAGTTTTAATTGATCTTTAACATCTGTTTTACGGGTCGTTTTTTTGTTGCAATATAAAGTATAAAGCGGCTTCCATCTCGTTTCAATGCCATGCCATTGAGGCAATTGAACCGATGTCAATTCGAGCCTTTGCCAATAAAAATATCCAAGCGGTGGTGGACAGGGCAACATCCGATAAAAGTTAGTTGTAGTAATATCAGCATTAAAGCGTGCAAAATCACAAGATATCTTAGGTTTGTAACGTGACATTAAAATGTATTTAAATTATTTAACAAATTGTTTTCTATTACTTAAAGATGATTTTCAAATATATGAAAGTAATTTTACAAATTGTAAAAGTATTTTTGCAAACTATAAAAGAAGTTTCCTATTCTGTATAAATATTTTACAAATGTGTAAAAGTAGTTTTTCATTCTGTAAAAGTAGTTTTCTATTCCGTAAAAGTAGTTTTGCAATCCGTAAAAGTAGTTTCCCATTCCGTAAAAGTAGTTTTACAATCCGTAAAAGTAGTTTTACAATCCGTAAAAGTAGTTTTGCAATCCGTAAAAGTAGTTTTGCAAACCGTAAAAGTAGTTTTGCAATCTATTAAAGTAGTTTTCCATTATATAAAAGTTGATTCCAATTCTATATAAGTTGTCATGCTTACTATTAAACTTGCTATTCATTTCAGATTGCTTGCTTCTGCGAACTCACTTGTACTTGAGAAAGTATCGCAACACATTGGCATTTAATTGCAATGAACGATTAAAACAATGCAACTTGTGTATTAAAGTTGTTAATATTATTTAAATTGTAGTGTAGTTATTAAAGAAATATAGTGATGCTTTTCGCCCCTCTGCCTTTTCGTCTCTCGTCTATTTTCTTTTTTACAATCCTATTTAATAGTATAAAAAAGAATCTTGCATTCATTTAACAGGTTGCAAATTTATACATAATAAAACTAAAAATCATCATAAAAAAGATAATCAGCACATTTATTTTCGTTAGTGCTACTAGAGTGATACTTATGTTTTGTTTTATTATTCGCGCCAAGCAAATAAATTTATAGTTGATATGATTTAATAATTGCTTAATTTTGCAAACCATTAATAATATTTAAATCCATGGACGAACTGAACTTAAATAACGACACTCAACCTGCTGAAAACCTGCCAACAAAAAGGCCATTACAGTTAACAGTAATGTGCATCCTTTCTTTTATAGGTGGCGGCATGATGATTCTCTCAAACTTCGTATATGCAGCGTTTTATGATATGATTAATACGATGTTGCTGAATAATGAAATACCTAAATCGTTCGCTAATGTAAAAGAAAGTCTGGAGCTAACAATGGCAGCAGGCAGAGCATTTTTTGTGACTGGATTGTTAATAAATATGGCCTCATTAACAGGTGTTATATTGATGTGGAATCAAGTAAAGAAAGGCTTTCATGTGTACACAATTGCTCAGATATTAATTATTATGTCGATGTTTTACTTTATAAAAGGACAGGGATTTCCAACAGGCGAATTATTATTATCTTCGGTGTTTGTATCGTTCTACGCATTGAATCTCAAGGCAATGAAATAATATATATAACATCTTTAAACAAGAAAAGCCTGCTCAATGAACAGGCTTTTGTTTTTTATAATAGGAAGATCATAGTTTTATGAATTCTTTTCGGCATAATCTCTGCCGGCTCTAAGTGCTTTTAAGTTGAAATCAACTATAGCATCCCCTTTGCGGGAAAAAATAGTACGGATAGCATTCTCATACATAACATATTCGATACCTAAATGCAAAGATGCAGCACCCAGAATAACCACATTAGCAGCACGGGTAGTACCTGCTTCTTTAGCAATAAGTTCGGCATTAAGCATAATATGGCGTGGAGTTTTGTTAATCTCTGCGTAAATATCTTCGATATCAGGATAATTAGCAATATTATTATATGGTTTATCATTAGTAATCAACCAACCATTATTCGAAAGCATTGGAAGATATCTCAAACCTTCCATAGGTTCGATGGAAATCACCATATCTGCCTTACCACCAGGGATAAGATCGGAAGCAATATCATCAGAAGAAATACGAAGATGCGACGAAACATCACCACCACGTTGCGACATCCCGTGAACTTCTGATTGCTTAAGATGAAGGCCCATATCTAATGCCGCAGTGCCTATAATAGCTGCCATCGAAAGTATACCCTGTCCACCGACACCTGCAAGAATTATATCTTTTTTCATTGTAATTACACTATTAATATTAATAAATTAAGCTTTTTCAGCAATACTTTTCAACTTTGCTTTTTCTCTCATTCTTTTGTCGATAGCTACAATGCACTCACGACGAGGAATGATCACAGAAACACCATTATAAGCTAACTCTTCTTTCATGATCTGAACATTCTCGTCATGATATTTACGAATTGGTTTAAGAACTTTGATGTGTTCTTCTTCAACACCTAAACCAATACAAATAGCTTCGATACGGCCATTAGCAGATGAATTCTGACCACCAGTCATACCCGTAGTATCATTGTCTAAAATAAGAATAGTGATAGGCGATTTATCAATAACAGCATCCAATAAACCAGTCATTCCAGAATGAGCAAAAGTGCCATCACCAATTACGGCAACGGCAGGAATCATACCTGCATCAGCAGCACCTTTAGCCATAGTGATTGAAGCACCCATATCAACACACGAATTGATGGCTTCCAAAGGCTTAAGTGCACCTAAAGTATAACAACCTATATCAGAGAACACTCTGCCCGGCTCAAGGCTCGACAAAGCTTCGTTAAGCGCCAGATAAGAATCAGTATGAGGACAGCCGGAACACAACACTGGCGGACGATTAACAACTACTGCCGGTATATCAGAACCCTCAGTTACAGGCATCCCTAAAGCAGCAGCCACAATATTTGGATTCAATTCACCATCGCGTGGTACAGTGCCATCAAGTCTTCCTTTAACTTTAATACCTCTGTGTAGGAAGCCTTTTAATGCTTCTTCAACCATTGGAGCACCTTCTTCAAGTACCAGAATCTCATCACACTCGTTGCAAATCTTCTCAATCTGAGCGTAAGGCATTGGATACTGGCCTATCTTCAATACAGGATAAGGCACAACTCTATCAGGATAATTTTCCATCAAGTAATTGTAAGCGATACCTGTTGTTATAATACCTAATTTCTTATCAGCGCCTTCATAATAGATGTTGAAAGCCGATTCTTCTGATTCTTTATTAAAGAAGATTTGATTGTTTAACAGTGTTTTGTATTGTTTACGGGCTATAGCAGGCAACAACACGAATTGACGCAAGTTAGTAGGGAGTGCCAACTTGTTCTGCTCTCTTTGAACACCTCTGCGTTCTACGCCGGCTCTAGAATGAGCCAAACGAGTAGTTATTCGTAACAATACAGGCACTTTATATCTTTCTGAAAGATCAAAACCATAATGTACCATATCGTAACATTCCTGTTGATTAACAGGCTCAAGGATTGGCATTAATGCAAACTTACCAAAGAACCTTGAATCTTGTTCGTTTTGTGATGAATGCATAGAAGGATCATCAGCGGCAACGATTATAATCCCTCCGTTAGCTCCTGTAATTGAGGAGTTGACGAATGGATCTGCTGCAACGTTAAGCCCAACGTGCTTCATGCAAACCATAGTTCGTTTACCGGCATACGACATACCTAAAGCAGCTTCCATAGCAGTTTTTTCGTTAGTAGACCAGTTGCTTCTGATCCCTTTAACTTTTGCATCTTTCGAATGTTGTACATACTCGGTTATTTCGGTTGATGGAGTTCCCGGATAAGCATATATGCCCGACAACCCCGCATCTATTGCTCCAAGTGCCAGAGCTTCGTCTCCCAATAACAATAACTTTTGCATCATTATATATTTTGTGTTATTTTTGTATTAATTTTACGGAACTTTTTTATGATGCAAAACTAGACAAAATTTTGTTAATAATACTTTTTTTCTTACTAATTATTTATAATAAATGAATTTTCTTGCGCATGTATTCTTATCCGGTCTTGATGAGTCACTTATACTCGGCAACCTAATTGCTGATGCAGTTAAGGGAAAGCAGTTTGATAAGTATAATCCGGAAGTACAGTCAGGGATATTACTGCATAGGAAGATAGATAGATTTACGGATGACCATGATATAGTCAGACAAAGTAAAAAAAGACTGGAAGAAAGGTATAAAAAGTTTGCAGGAATAATTGTTGATATTTATTATGATCATTTTTTATCTGCTAACTTTAGTTTTTATTCTGAAATACCTATTCAAAAAATTGCAGACAATGCTTATGAAGTTCTTATTAGAAATTATGATGTTCTCCCACCTCATACCAAAAGAATAATGCCTTATATGATCAATCACAACTGGTTTGTACAGTATGCCGACTTTAAGTTTCTAGGTTGGGTGTTTCATGGAATGTCCAAAAGAACTAAATTTGATTCGGGAATGGAGACTGCAGTTGATGAACTTAGAATAGATTATTTATTATACCAAACAGAATTCATGAAGTTCTTTCCTCAATTAATTGAATTCACCGAAAGAGAAAAGAGAAATTTAATTGTATAAACTGAACAGGTTTATATGTATCAAATATTAATCAATGATTCTTTTTTAATGAAAATGGCATTTATCCTATTTGAAATGCTACTCGTCTTATAAAGAGCACATAACAAAAGTTGCTTTGCCCATTATTTTCACAGTGAAGGGCATCCGAATATTACTTATGCCATTGTGTCTATAAATAATGGGCTTCCGAATATTGCTTTGCCCATTATTTTTACAATGAATGGCATCCGAATATTACTTATGCCATTGTGTCTATCAATAATCGGCTTCGGAATATTACTTTGCCCATTATTTTTACAATGAAGGGCATCCGAATATTACTTTAGCCTTCACAGATAGAAACAATGAGTAAAGTAATATTAGTTATGCCATTATTCTTCTTTATAAAACATTTAATAATTATCAGCACAAAAATAATTATTAATAAACAGCTTCTTAGAAGTACATTGAGGTCTCATAAACAAAATAGTGAATTATTTTTTATGTGTCATACAACTAAATTGCCAAAAATGATGTCTATTATATAAATTAGAATTAACTTTGTTCCCAATGTTTACTGAATGAGAAATGCATTTCTAATCATATTGATTATTCTTTCGTCAACTTTGTTTGCTCACAACAATAAAGTTGACAGTACTTCATTTGCCAATGCTAAACAATGGGCTAAAAATCAACAAATAGAATTTATCGAGAATGAAGGTCAGTTTACCAATACTGATGGCAAGCCTGCCGATAATGTTTTATTCAAAGCTTCGTATGGTAGTTGTGATATTTATATTACTGATAAAGGTCTGAGTTATGTTTATCTAAAAATTGAAGAAGAAGAAGAGGCAATAGGCAATAGGCAACAGGCAATAGGTGAAAAGGATGATGATAAGAATAAAAAACTTTCTTACTATAGATTAGATATGGATTTGATTGGAGCTACCATTAACAAATCAAATATTATTAAGGAATATGAAAGTAAACAAGGGCATTATAATTACTTTTATCCCCATTGTCCAAAAGGAATTTATAATGTAAAAGGCTTTGGTAAGATTACTATTAAAAATATTTATGATGGGATTGACTGGGTAATCTATACCAATCCTAATAATAAAGAACATCCATTAAAGTATGATTTTATTGTACATCCAAATGCAGATTATAATAACATTAAGATTAAATATCAGAATACTGATGATGTAACATTAATAGATAATGATACAAAACTTAAAATACAAACCATCGCAGGTACAATTGAGGAAGGCAATTTATATTCATATCTTAATAATAAAGAAAATAAAATTGAAAGTAAATTTATTTTAGGAAGTGAAAATATCATTAAATTTAAGATAAATGAGTATGATAAAAATCAAACTTTAATTATAGATCCACTTGTATGGGCAACATATTATGGTGGTTCATCTTCTGATGGATTTAGAGCAATATGTACCGATAGTCAGGATAATATTTTTATTACAGGCTATACTTATTCTTCCGATTTCCCAACATTACAATTAGCAGGTGCTTACTGGCAGCCTATATTTGCCGGCGGGAGTTTTGATATTATTGTGCTAAAATTTAATAGTAATGGTGTCAGATTATGGAGCACTTATTATGGAGGGAATGGTAATGATTTAGGGTATGCAATATGTAAAGATAGTCAAGACAATATTTATATTGGAGGTACTAGCTATTCCACAAACTTCCCAACACAATTTTTATCAGGAGCATATTGGCAATCAACAAATGGGGGAAGTAATGATGCAATTATTTTAAAGTTTAACAATTCAGGGGTATGCCTTTGGGCAACATATTATGGAGGTACAGGTAGTGATCAGGCTAACTCAATCTGTATTGACAATCAAAATAATTTGTACATAACAGGATATACTCAGTCTGCTAATTTCCCAACACTTCAATTAACAGGTGCTTATTGGCAGTCTGCGATAGGAGGAAGTACTGATGCTTTTATATTAAAATTTAATAATGCAGAAGCTTTACAATGGGCTACTTATTATGGTGGAAATAGTAGTGATATGGCAACTTCAATTTGTATTGATAGCCAGAATAATATATATATTACTGGATTTGCACTTGTAAATTTACCAACACAAGGCTTAACAGGAGCATTTTATCAAGCTACTAATGGTGGTTCAAATGATGCTTTTATATTAAAGTTTAATAATTCAGGGGTACGACTTTGGGCAACATATTATGGGGGAAATAATAATGATTATGGATATTCAATTTGTGCAGATAGTCAGGACAATATTTATGTTCTAGGAATTACAACTTCAGCAAATTTCCCGACTCAACAATTGACAGGTGCTTATTGGCAGGCTTTTAATTTAGGAGGTAGCGATTTTTTTATATTAAAATTTAATAGTTTTGGGGTATGCCTTTGGTCAACTTATTATGGAGGGACTTCAAATGAAAGTTTTACATTTAACAACTATAATTTTATTTGTAGAGATAGTATCGATAATGTTTATATTACAGGCTTTTCGATGTCTACAAATTTTCCAACTCAACAAATGGCAGGAGAATATTGGCAACCTTCTATTTCAGGAAGTGAAGACGCAGTTTTAATGAAATTTAATAAATTTGGAGTTCGTCAATGGGCTACTTATTATGGATCTATAGGTATGGATTATGGCACAGGGCTTGCAACTGATAAGCATAATAATGTTTATTTTGTTGGAGAAATCGTTAATACAGGTGCTTATACAATCAATCCGGGTTATAATGCATATTATGATAGTACTTGGAATGGGCTTGATGATAGTTATATATTAAAGATAGTAGCACCTTGTAATAGTCAAAAACCATCTGCTTTACAATCAAACAAAAATAATATTTGTATAAATGATAATACGACAATTACTTTAACTTCAACAGGTGGTTATGGAGATACTTTAAAATGGTATAAAGGAGCATGTGGTCAGACTTATGTTGGAAAGAATACTCCATTAACAATTCCTAAGCCTAACCAAACAACAACTTATTATGCACGTTGGCAAACTGCCTGCGATACTTCTGCATGTGATAGCATAAGAATTAATATTGTATCACAAGTTAAAGATTCAATTAACCCGGTTATTTGTCAGGGACAACTCTTTCATATAGGAACGCATTATTATTCTTCAACCGGAGTTTATAAAGATACTTTATTAACTGTATCAGGTTGTGATAGCATAGTTACCATAAACTTATCAGTGGTTTCATTACCTATTATTAATCTAGGAAATGATACTATATTATGTCCAGGCAAGACAGTATTTTTAAATGCTTATATAAACGGCAGTACCTATCTATGGCAGGATGGAACAACTACTACATCTTTTAATGTGATACATCAAGGAACTTATTGGGTAAAAGTTACTAGCCCTAATAATTGTACTTTTACAGATACTATTCATGTGTATTATTATCCTACTCCACCTGTTTATTCTGGTTTTGATACTATTCTTTGTACAGGCCAGACTACAACATTGAATGCAACAAATACTAATTGTACCTATCAATGGCAAGATGGTTCAACCAATCCAACTTTATTTGTAACCCAACAAGGGATTTATTGGGTTCGAATAAAAGATACTAATAATTGTTATACTACTGATACAGCTCATGTAACTTTTACTTCACCTCCAGTTGTTAATCTTGGAAATGATACAGTAATTTGTTATTGGCAATCATTAATATTAAGTGCAGTTAATCCCAATTGTCACTATCTATGGCAGAATGGGTCAACGTTTTCTAATCAGGCAGCAAACACCCAAGGAACTTATTGGTGTACTGCTTATGTTAATAATGCATGTTATTCCAGTGACACTGTTAACGTTATTTATAAGCCAAGCCCAATGGTTAATCTTGGTTTAGATACTATTATGTGCAATGGATATACTCTTAACTTAAATGTTTACACTCCTTATGCAACATATATTTGGCAAAATGGCTCAACAGCATCATCATTTAATGTCACGCAACCTGGAACTTATTGGGTAAAAGTTTCAATTAATAGTAGTTGTTATTATGGTGATACAATTAATGTATCATACATTCCTAGTCCAACTGTTAACCTTGGTAATGATACAACATTATGCCCTGGCAATACTGTTATATTAAATGCCACCTACCCGAATGCAACATATCATTGGCAAAATAATGCATCAACTCCTACTTTTAATGTAACTCAACAAGGAGTATATTGGGTTAAAGTTTCACTACTTAATAATTGTTATAAATATGATACTATTGTTGTTAATTATTCTCCTGTGCCTCAAATTAACTTAGGTAATGATACAGTTTTATGCCAGGGACAAAGCCTAATATTAAATGCTACGTTTCTTAACTCTACTTATTTATGGCAGAATGGAGCTACAACTCCAACTTATACTGTTTCAAATCAAGGAATGTATTGGGTCCAGGTTGCTAATTCAATATCTTGTACTAACAGAGATACTATAAATGTAAGTTATAGCCCTTCAGTATTTGTTAATCTGGGCAATGATACAACATTATGCCAGGGTGATACTTTAAAATTAAATGTTACTACACCTTTTTCAACTTATCTTTGGCAGGATGCTACTACTAATTCTATTTATAATGTAAGCAATCAAGGAATTTATTGGGTTAAACTAACAAATCAGTATGGATGTTTTAAATACGATTCAATAAATGTGAATTATATGTCATTACCTTTTATTGATTTAGGGAATGATACTACTTTATGCAAAGGACAAACCTTATTATTAAAAGCAACTTTAGCAGGAGTAAATTATTTATGGCAGGATAATTCTACAAATTCAACTTATAATGCTACTCATCAAGGATTATATTGGGTAAAAGTAACGAATCAAAGTAACTGTAGTTTCAAAGATACAATTAATATATTTTATAGTAATCCTAATTTGAACTTAGGTCCTGACCTAACTCTTTGTAATGGTAAATCTATTGAATTGAATGTTGGCAATAAATATATTTCATGTCTTTGGCAGGATAATTCAACTGATTCTATTTTTAATATTAATAAGCAGGGAGTTTATTGGGTTACGGTAGTTGATAATTATAATTGTATAGCCAGTGATACAATTAATATATTATATGAAGATTGTGATACTCCCGGAATTTATATTCCTAATTGTTTTACACCTAATGGAGACGGTTTAAATGATATTTTTAAAATAGAAACTACTTATAACTTTAGTGATTTTAAACTTTACATCTACAATCGTTGGGGTGAATTAATATTTGAAAGTTATGATAAAGATTCAGGTTGGGATGGTACATATAGACTTAAACCGGTTCCTAATGGTATTTACGTATACCTAATGGTTGGTACAATCAAAAATACCAATGACTTTATTTTAAAGAAAAGTGGAAGTGTAACTTTAATAAGATAAGCTGTAAAAAAAAGGATTATAACTGTTGTCTTATTTTAAAGATTTGTTCTCTTGCATCAATAAGTTCAGGCTTCATATTACCTTGAGTTTTTATAACAGCATTTTCAGCCAGTTGTTGGTAATATGCTATCCCATCTAAAAGATTATTACAAAAACTAGTATAATACTTTCTGCTTTTATCGTCTAATTTGTTAAGAGCTTCATGTACTGTGTCTCTTAAATAATCAATATACAATTTCAATTCATTAATAAAGAAGTGTGGACGATAACCGGGATTTAGTAAATTTGTTCTTCCATATATATGATCAACCATTTCTTTTAAAGAAGCTATCTTTGAGAAGTAAACAATATTAGGTCCGGTACAAACAGTAACTGCTAATGAATTCCCTTTAATTGGTTCCATTTCATTCTTAATAAAAGCAGAATTACTTAAACCAAGACAAAGACATTCTTTTGCCATTATTTTCTCACTTTGCTTTCTATATTCTTCTGCCGAAAGGTTTTCTCCTTTAAGTTGTTCTAGTTTTTTGCGTTGGTAGCTTATAGATGCAGTACATAATGGTTTGCCAGGGAATTCGTTGTTGAAAAGCATCATCTGTTCGGTACAAGGACTTCCAGGTTTACCTGCTTCAATACGCTCATTCTTTTCTATTTCACCTGATACTTCTTTCAGATAACTAAATCTAATACCTAATGGAGAATTATGACTAACTATAACATCTTCTTCTTTTGATGCACTTAATAATTCAAGAGATCTTGCGTCAAGTGTAGTTGCTTCAGGTACTAATAAGAATGGACTTCCCCATCCTGTACCATCCATACCATAATAATCAAGTAGTAATTTATTTTCTTCGGCAGTACCGATGCCACCCTGAACTGTTAAACGTAAATGTGGTGGTTCGCTTGGTATTTCTTTTTCTTTTGTTGCTAAAGCTTTAGTATATATAGTAAATAACTCGTTGATGAGTTCTGTTTTCTTTGTTTTAAATTCTTCTAAGATTGGTCCTAAAAGATAGCCATCAGTTGCAAAGGTATGTCCTCCACAGTTTAATCCTGATTCTATTCTGAATTCAGAAACCCAAATTCCTTTCTTAGCTAAGAACTTTCCTTGTATTAAGGCTGAACGGTAATCACTAACTTTGATTACGATTTTCTTTTCAAACTGACCTTTCTGAGGAGTTGTAAATTGATTAAATCTCTCAATATAATTATATAGACGAGGATTCATTCCGGCTGATAATACAACTGATGAACCTTTTAAGTCGCTGTTAGCATAACCTCTGAATGCAGAAACTGCTACTGAACCATCTTCAATAATATTGCCTTCTTTATCATGAGCATCAATATCAACTTTGGTCATAATATTTACATCAATACTTCCCGGACGAATCTCATTGCGAAGCATATTCTGTAATTTCTCTTTAGTATGCCCTTCGTCGGTTTCAAGCATCTTATTATAAAGTTGTTTTAACATGCTATCGTTAGGCAACATCTCAAAATACAAAACAATATCTGAACCTGTTTCAAAGGCAGATTCTTTTAGCTTTTCTATCTTTTCTTTAACTATTTTATTAACCAGATTTAAATAATCGGTTATTCTTTTAGCTCTGTAATCATCCTCAGTCTTAGGGATTGGGACGTATTCTTCGTTACGGAGTTGATAGTAATAACCTCTCATTTTTTCAATAAGGGTGTCCTCCATAATCGAAATTACAGAAGAAATACCAAAAGACGCCACTTTTACAGGTGATTCTACTGTAAAAGCCAGTCCCATTACTGGTATGTGGAAAGAATGAACAGGATTATTATCCATTAATATTGTTTAAAATTCGCTACAAAGATACTCAAAATATTAAAACAAAGTCTTTATTCTTAACATTAAATAACATTGGATGAGAATTTCGATGGTTTATAACTCTTATTTGCAGACTTATAAGTGATGAAAAATATTTTAACTATTGTTGATAAAAAGCTCCTATTATATATTTGGCAGAAGCTTTTTATTATAGTAATTATCGTTTCTTTTTTAGAACTGTAACCTTTAGTTTGCCCGCCAAAGTAACATCCATAAACAATATATTTGGGTGCAATGCATGTTCGGGTCCTCAACAAATGATTTGCAAGTTCAATTACTTCGACCTAGGGTATTGCGATGTCTCTTGACACTTCTTTACTCCTATTTTTGAATAATAATTTAGGTTTAGCCCAAAGTTATAATTCAATCAAAGTAATATTAAAATTCAATAGCTTTTATATCATAGCAAAATTAAATATTTTCTGAAAATTAATCTTATTTTTATAACTAG
>CAIWDQ010000311.1 GCA_903911455.1 uncultured bacterium | reverse complement strand
CGGCAACTGGCAGTGGGTGGACTGTAACTGCAACCTATGTAAGTGGTTCGCCTAGCTTAACAGCTAATACAGGAGCTGCAACACTTGTAAATGCAGGAACCGCAACTAAGTTACAGGTATTGATGCCGGGAGAAACTGCTGCACCAGGTACAACAACAGGAAAAACAGGAACACCGACAACACAAATAGCAGGTACATCATTAAATGTTACCGTAAAAGCAGTAGATGCCAACTGGAATTTAGTAAACACAGGTATACAAACTGTAGCTATTACATCAAGCGATGTAAATGCCACCTTACCTTCAAATGCTGCTTTGGTAGCAGGTACTCTAACTTATGCTGTGACTTTTAAAACAGCAACTAGCAGTGGATGGACTGTAACTGCAACCTATGTAAGTGGCTCCCCGAGCTTAACAGCTAATACAGGAGCAGCTACATTGGTCAGTGCAGGAACAATGACCAAATTGGTAGTTACTTTGCCCGGACAAACTTTCACAGCTGGTACAGGAAATGCAAATTCTGTAACAGCACAAACTGCTGGATCTTCTTTTAATATTGTTTCACTTACTGCAACAGATGCATATTATAATATTGTATCCTCTTATACTGGTGTAAAAACAATCTCATACGCTGGGCCAGGTAGTGGATTAAATGCACCTACTTATACAACTAGTATAACTTTTACTAATGGTCAATCAACAACTGCTCTTGCTGCCACTTTAACAAAAGCAGAAACTACAACGATTACTGCTACAGATGGTGGTTCTTATGGCAATGCAAGTTCAAGTTTAACAGTTAATCCTGGGTCTGCTTATAAACTAATCGTTACCTTACCCGGACAGTCTTTTACTGCTGCTTCAGGTAATTCAGGTACAGTGTCAGCACAAACTGCAGGGTCTTCATTTAATATCACAAGCATCACAATGGTTGATGCCAATTATAATATTGTAACTTCCTATACAGGTGCAAAAACAATTGCATACGCTGGTCCCGGTATTGGATTAAGTGCACCTACTTATACAACATCTGTAACTTTTGCAAGTGGACAGTCAACTACAACTCTGGCTACTACTTTAACAAAAGCTGAAGCTACTACCATTACAGTAGGTGATGGCACAAATACAGGAACTGCAAGTTCAAGTTTAACGGTTAATCCGGGAGCTAATTCTAAATTGATTGTAACTTTAGCAGGGGAGACTTTTACAGCTACTTCAGGTAATTTAGGAACTGTTTCAGCACAGACCGCAGGAACAGCATTTAATATTTCGAAGCTTACCATGGTTGATGCCAATTATAATATTGTAACCTCTTATACTGGTGTAAAAACAATCTCTTACGCTGGGCCAGGTAGTGGATTAAATGCACCTACTTATACTACATCTGTAACTTTTGCCAGTGGACAGTCGACAACAACTCTGGCTACTACTTTAACAAAAGCAGAAACTACAACGATTACTGCTACAGATGGTGGTTCTTATGGCAATGCAAGTTCAAGTTTAACAGTTAATTTCGGAGCTTTAGACAATTTTGCTTTTGTTTTATCAGGACCTAATTGTAGTGGCTCTACTTTTAGCGGGACAAATACATTAACAGCAAGGGACGCCAATAATAATATTGTAACTAGTTTTGATGCTTCTGCAAATAATGTTACGATTTCAGCTAGTATCTCAGGTTCTGTTTCAGGTTTATCAGGAGGAAATAAACTGACAAGTGCAGGTGATTTTAGTTCTGGTGTTGCTAATTTAACTTCTAAAATAATATTTACTTCTGGAACTACAGCTTCTGGAACATTTAATGCTACATCAGCTACAGGTAAAACAGGAGCTTCGGGAAGTGTAACCATAAATACTGCCGGTACATGGACAGGAACAACAAGTACTGACTGGAATATTGCAACTAACTGGTGCGGTGGCATTCCTACTTCATCTACAAATGTTGTAATTCCATCAGGTCCGACAAATCAACCACATATTGGTTCGGCAGGTGGTGTGTGTAATAATATAACCATTGGTGGTAGCTTAACTATGGATGGATCATACAATCTTACTGTAAGCGGCAACTGGACTGACAATGGTACTTTTACTGCCAGTACAAGTACTGTTAATTTTAACGGAAGTTTTGCACAAACCATTAATGTAGCAGCTACTTTTAGTACTTTAAAAATAAATAATGCTGCTGGAGTTACTCTAGCTGTTGCAGCTACTGTAACTAATTTAACTATTGGTGATGTAGCTTCAAATAGTGTATTCAATGATGGAGGCTTCCAATTAACAAGCACAGGTACATTAACACTAACTTCAGGAACTTTCAGATTAGGAAGCGGAGCAACAGCTACCACTTATCCTTTGTTTGCAACCAATACTATTGCTTCAGGAGCAACTGTTGATTTTGCTTCAAGTGCATCTCAAACCATACCTGCTGTTAATTTTGGTAATGTCATAAATAGCGGAAATGGAGACAGAATTCTTGTTTCAACCGGAACAATTGGTATTTCAGGAACAATTACTAAAGGATCGTCTGGCATCTACACTATAACAGGAAGCACCATTAATTTTAATGGCACAGGAGCACAAACCATACCTGCTTTTACTTATAATAATTTAACCAGCAGCAGCAGCGGAGCCAGAACACTTGCTTCAAGCGGAACTATTAGCGTCGCAGGGACTTTTACACCCGGTTCAAATTCTTATACTATATCAGGAAGTACTATTCAGTTTAATGGATCTAGCCAGTCTGTACCTGTATTTAGTTATAATAATTTAGACTTGAGTACTGCAACAACTGCGATTACTCTAGCAAGTGGGATAATTGGTATAGCTGGGACTTATACAGTACCTGGTGCTATAACTCAAACTATTTCGGGTAATACTATCAATTTCAATGGTAGCGGTTCTCAAACTATTCCTGTTTTTAACTATAATAATTTAACAAGTAGCAGTAGTGGAGCCAGAACTCTGGCATCAGGATCAATTGGAGTTGCCGGAACATTTATACCAGGTTCAAACTCCTACGCTATAACTGGAAGTACTATTAATTTTAATGGTACAGGTTCCCAAACAGTACCTGCCTTTAATTATAACAATTTAACACTAAGTGGGACTAGAACTAGTGCAAATAATGTAACACTTGTTTCAGGCGGAACTATTGGAGTTGCCAGCACTTTTAATCCATCTGCTACATTTGGCACTGGCGGCTATGTAATAACCAGCAATACTGTTCAGTTTAATGGTGCAAGCCAAACAGTTCCAGCATTTAATTATAATAATCTAGACCTTAGTACTGCAACAACTGCAATTACTCTAGCTAGTAGCGGCACTATCGGTATAGCAGGAACATTTACTGTTCCTGGTGCAATTACGAAGACTATCACAGGAAGCACAGTTCAATTTAATGGCGCCAGCCAAACTGTTCCCGCTTTTAATTATAATAATATTGACCTCAGTTCAGCTTCTACTGCGATCACTCTTGCAAGCAGTGGTACTATTGGTATTGCAGGAGCTTATACAGTTCCGGGTAGTATAACCAAGACAATCACTGGAAGTACTGTTGATTATAATGGTACTATTGGTGCAACTGCTGAAACTATTTCGTCCTTTACTTATAATAATCTAACCATTAGTGGTTCAGGAAACAATAATAAAGTAGCAGGTGGAGATATTACAGTTAATGGAACTTTAAATTTAAGCAGCACAAATTATGATGCAACTCATGGTGCATTAGCAATGAGTACTTACACACTTTATTTGGGCGCCAGCGCTACCACTACAGGTACTGGAGATGTTTCAGGAATTATTACACGTACTCATACTTTTGCTACTAATGTTTTTTATACTTTTGGGAATACTAATCAGGGTATTACATTTCCAGTAGTCTCAGGACAAACTTTACCTACAAGTATGACTTTAAGGGTGTCAATAGGTACTGCTCCATGTTGGGGTACAAGTTGCCTTGATAATCCTTTAAGTGTTACAAACAGAAAATATGAATTTACTCAAATAGGTGGTAGTGGTACAAAAGCATCTTACCGTGCAAATTATTTAGATAGTGAATTGGCATCTGGAGTAAACGAAAGTTTTCTCTCATTATATAGCTACTATTCACCTACTACAGTAAAAACAGAAATAGGTTGGTCAAATTACGATGCAACTAATAATTATATTTCTATTGATAATATTGATCTTGCAAATATACCCTCTGGTGGAACATTAGGTGATTATCAGGTAACTATTGCACCTACTACTACTACTATCCATGTTTGGAATGGTAGTTTATCAACTGATTGGGCTACTGCTGGTAACTGGACTCCAAGCGGAGTTCCTACTAATCTTATTGCAGCTGATATCCCTGATCATGCCTTATATACAAATCAACCTACATT
This sequence comes from uncultured bacterium, assembly GCA_903911455.1. Taxonomy (GTDB): domain Bacteria; phylum Bacteroidota; class Bacteroidia; order Bacteroidales; family JACABE01; genus JBAXLO01. Next base: position 7,146 of record CAIWDQ010000311.1, on the reverse strand, counting down.
ATCTACTGGAGCTCAATGTATGTATCTTATTTTAGAAACAGGTGGTGTATTAAATGGTGGGACAGGTGGCCTTAGCATAATTGCTGGACCTGCAGTTAGTGATATTCTTACAATTGAACCAGGAGCATCTTTTAATCCGGGTACAAGTACACTTTCTTTAACTTCTTATACTCCTACATCTTCTTATGCTTCATATAGTGGAAATATTTCTGCTAACAATTTTACTATTACAAGTGGAAGTTCTATCTTAGCTGCTGCCAATAGTTATTTAACTGTATCAGGAACCCTAACTATTGCAGGTACTGGTGTGTTTGATGCAGCAACAAAGCATAACTATATTGAGTTTAATAGTAGTAGTGCTCAAAGTATTCCTAATCCAAATGGTAGTACTCCAGGTTATCATAACCTGATATTAAGTGGCACTGGAACTAAAACCTTGCCGGCTACTCTTAATATATATGATGGATTTACAAATAATGAAACAGGAGGAACAGTTGATTTTGGGACTTATGTTGTTGTATTTAATGGCAATGCTTATGGTCAGGATATTAATGGTACTGCCGTTTCTGGTTTCTATGATTTAACCCTTAATAATAGTTTTGGTTTAGGATTAACCGGCGTTGATGCAATAGTTACTCATACACTTACTTTAACAAATGGTATTATCACTACAGGTACTAATAAACTTATCCTAGGTAGTAATGGCACATGTAGTGCAGGAATAATAACAGGAGCTGGAGCAGGAAATTATATAAATGGTAATTTAAGAAGATTTATTCCTAATTCAACTTCCTCAATTGACTTTACAATAGGTGATGCTACTAATTACACACCTGTTACTTTAGTCTTTACAGGTTCAACTTCTGGTTGTGGTTCTCTGGATGTTTCTACTGCAGTTGTACAACCTGGTGTGGCTTCGGGCTTAAGCCAGACAAAATATATTAACCGTAAATGGTCAATTACCAATACAGGTGTTACTGGCTTTACTAGCTATGACCCTACCTTTACTTTTGTTAGTGGTGATGAAATTGGAACACCAACATATACTTCTTTAATCATAAGAAAATGGAATGGAAATGCTTGGGTAACTACTACAACAGGTACTCAATCTACTCTTTCAACACAAGCTACAGGAGTTACATCCTTTAGTGATTTCTATATTGGTGAAAATGCTTGCGTATCGGGAACAGCTTTATGGTTAGGGGGTACAAGTACTGATTGGAATACAGGAAGCAACTGGTGTTTAAATGGAGTTCCTTCTTCAACCGACAATGTAGAGATACCAGTTGGGCCAACTAATCAACCACATATTGGAGCTCCTGCTAATTGTAAAGATCTTTTGATTGATGCAAGTGCTTCATTAACTATGGATGGAGCTTATAATCTCAGTGTTTATGGCAACTGGACAAAAAATGGGACATTTACACAAAGCACCAGTATTGTAAACTTTATAGGAAGCGGAGCTCAAACAATAAACAGTGCTACTACTTTCTCAACACTTAAAGTAAATAATGCAGCAGGTGTTACACTTGGTGCAGCAATAACGACTTCTAATTTGACTATAGGCGATGTAACATCATCAAGTATATTTAATGATGGAGGTTATCAAGTAACAAGTACAGGTGTTTTATCTCTAACTTCAGGAACTTTCAAATTAGGAAGTGGAGCAACAGCTACTACTTATCCTTCGTTTGCAACAAATACAATTGCATCGGGAACGACAGTTGATTACGGTTCTTCATCAGCTCAAACTATAGTAGCTGTTAATTATAGTAATCTTTCAAATACAGGTAATGGAGATCGTACTCTTTCTTCAAGCGGTACTATTGGTATTACCGGTTCATTTACTCCGGGTACTGGAAATTATACAATTGTAGGAAGTACCATAGATTATAATGGTACAAATATCTCAACTGATGAAACTATTGCTTCCTTTACTTATAATAATCTTACTATAAGTGGTTCTGGAACCAATAGCAAAAAGTCAGGTGGAAATATCACTGTAAATGGAGTTCTTAATTTGAACAGTGCTAATTATTCAGCAACTCAGGGTGCACTTGCAATGGTAAATGAATATATACTTTATATGGGAGCTACCGCTACAACATCTGGTACAGGTGATGTATCAGGATATATTAACCGTTCTTCTTTCAGCTTAAATACAGATTATACTTTTGGAAATCCATATACACTGATTAACTTTACAGTAGCGCCTTTACCAAGTTCTGTAACAGTAGAAGTATATTTACTGGGAGCTGATATAAGTTGGAAAACTAATGCTATACGTCGTTATTATGATGTAACTCGTACAGGTGGTTCATCTGCAACACGTTTGCGTTTTAATGCTCATTATCTCGATAGCGAACTTAATGGAGCTACTGCTACTAATTTAGATTTTTTCGATATTCATAATCCACCTTTAGGTACAGTTCATGATCATGGGCGTACAGACTTTAATTCGACTAGTACTGACGCTAATGCTACCAATAATTGGGTGGGGTTTTCTAATGTAGGTCTCGTGTTTTTAGGTACGGCTACTGTTGATGATCATTTATGGACATTAGGTACCAGGACAGCCATAAATTGTACATGGGTAGGGGGTAGCCCTTCAGGTGCTACAGATTGGGATTTACCGGGTAACTGGGAAGGTGGAGTACCTGGTTCAACATCTGATGTTGTAATTCCTGCAGGTACTGCATATAATCCACTATTACCAAATGCTACAAGAATTATAGGAACTATCAACATAAATACTGGTGGAGAATTAGATGCTAATACAGGCACTCCAACATTAACGATAAATGGAAGTACTAACGCATGGGTTTGTAACGGGACTTTAGTTCCTGGTAGCAGCACAGTTGAATTTGCAACAACTGCGGCAACAATGGCAGGTACTACTAATTTTAATAACGTAACCATTAACAGTGGCGTAGCTTTAACTCCTGCTTCAGGTAATACCATGCGAATTGCTGGTGCTTTATCTAATTCAGGGATTTTAGATGCTACAACTAATAATCCTAATACCATAGAATATAATGGTGCAACACAAACTGTAATTACTCCTAATGGTGCAACTACAGGGTATTCATCACTTATTTTAAGTGGCAGTAGTACTAAAACATTGCCGGGCCTTACTATAGCAGGTGATTTTACAATGGCAGGCACTGCTTCAACAACTGCAGGAGCTCTTACAATAGGAGGTAACTTTACTTTAGGTTCGGGTACTGCTTTTGCTGGTGCATATAAACATAGTATAGGTGGAAACTTTGTAAATAATGGTGCTACTTTCACAGCTACAGGAAGTACATTTGAATTTAATGGTACTTCATCTCAAACTATTGGTGGTTCTTCTTCAAGTACTTTTAATAATCTTACTTTAAATAATTCTACTGGCATAGGATTAGATATTAATGAAACTATTAACGGAACACTAACTTTTACCATTGGTAATCTTACTCTTAATGCCTACGATCTTACACTTGCTTCATCAGCAAGTATAGCTAACAGTACTACTTCTAAATATGTTGTTACAAATGGAGCAGGGGCTCTAAAACAACATGTTTTAGGAAATGCAACTGATGTTGATTATCCTATAGGATTGGCTTCAGAATATTTACCTGTAAGTGTACAACTAACTGCTGGGACAACAGCAAACGACATAAAAGCAAGAATTGGCGACGGGCTTTATCCAACATATAGTAGTGATGTTCCTTCGGGCACAGCTATTACAAGTAAGGCTGTTACAAAAACATGGTATGTAAATCCAGATGCTTCTTTATCTGGAGGTACTGCAAGTGTTAAATTACAATGGAATGCATCAGATGAAGGTAGTGGTTTTGCTCGTGCTTGGTCTGATGTTGGTCATTATACAAGTGGTGCATGGACCTATTCTGTGGGTTCAGCAGCATCAGGATCTAATCCTTATACTCAGACATTAAGTGGCATTTCTTCTTTTTCTCCTTTTGGAGTATTTGGTCAAGACATTATATGTAGTTTTACAGGTACGACTTTCTGTGCTGGTACTGCGTTAAGTGTTGACTATGTAGCTCCAGATGGTATTTGGAATTCGGGTAATATATTCACAGCTCAGCTTTCTAATTCTTCGGGCAGTTTTGGCTCTCCTGTAAGTATAGGAACTAATACAGCTACTACTTCAGGTACTATAAGTGCTGTAATTCCATCAGGTACAACTGAAGGTTCAGGCTATCGTATCCGTGTAGTAAGTAGTGATCCTTCAGGAAATGGTGAAAACAACGGAGCAGATCTAACAATACATCAGCAACGCAGCATAAGTGGCAAATATTATTATTATAAAGGTGGTAGTGATATTGAACTAAAAGATTCTCACGTTGCAATTACTTTAAAAAGACTTAGTGATGATGCTACTAAAGGAACAACAAGTCTTACAAGCTCTTCAGGAATTTACACTTTTACTGGTCTTTGTCCTGACGATTATTATATTAAAACGTATTCAGATGCCTCAACTGCAGGCTCTGTTAATGGTACTGATGCTGCTCAGGTAAATGCATGGCCAAGTAATTTAAGTTCTATCGAAAAAGTAAGATTCTATGCAGGTGATGCTTCTATGGAAGTAAATACTATTTCGCTAAACTCAACTGATGCATTTGGTATCATGGATCATTTTGTTAATGGTACTACATTAAACAGAACTATCAATTCGGGACAGGACTGGACATTCTGGAAAGCAACTGATGCAATAGCCGTAAATTCTCTTACTAATCAATTATATCCTAATGTTACTTTAACTACTTCAGGGAATTTGGCAGTTGATATGCTTGCTTTATGTAATGGCGACTTTAATATGAGTTTTACTCCTGGTTCGAAGAAAGCAGCAAATGCTAATCTTAATCTTGTTAAAGCTTATGAACTGGAAGCTGATACTTCTGAAATTCTAAAACTTCCTGTTAGAGTGGTTGAAGCATATAAGGTAGGTGCAGTTTCTATTGTTCTTAATTTTAATTCTGATCTTACTGACATTAAAGATGTAGTGATGAACGATCCAAATAACGGAAACTTTAGTTGGGCAGTAAAAGGCAACGAATTAAGGATAGGATGGTATTCAACATCTGCTCTAAAACTTGATGCAGGCGAAACTTTACTTACGCTGTTTGTCAAATCCAAAGTAACTAATGCAAAACAAGAAGCAATTCAATTTGAATTAGCAGCCAATCCTCTTAACGAACTTGCTGATGGTAGCTACAAAGTAATTGATGATGCACAACTAAGTATAGCTGCACTTAAGGTTTCGACTTTGCCAATAGCTAAAAATGAAACTACCAATGCAACTATAAACATGATTAATTATCCTAATCCATTTAATGATTATACTATTATTAATTATACTTTGCCTTACGATGGTAAAGTAGTACTTATTATAAATAACCTCTTAGGCGAAACTATGATGATACCTGTAAACGAAATGCAGACTAAAGGCGAGCATTCGCTTAAGCTGCGTACCGAAACATTTAAAAATGGTATGTATATGGCTACTATCAAACTTATAAGTAGTAATGGTGATTTAGGAAGGACGATTAAGATAATAAAATAAGAAAATTCAAGAATTCAAAAATTCAAGGATTCAAAAATTCAAAGATTCAAATTTGAATAACTTTATAACTGAACAATTGAATAACTGAATGATTGAATCATTGAATAACTGAATAATTGAATCAGGAAATAAAAAGAAAGCAAATGCAACTAGTAAAAAAAATAATAGCAATGTTCCGCACTTCGGCTCCGCTTGGTGACCGAGGATCTACTCCCCCTTTGAAGGGGGCAGGGGGATGTTGTTTGACCACACCCCCGCCTCTCCTTAGAGGAGAGGAGCCAAAGAGAAGTGGGAGTGCTACTCCCCCTTTGAAGGGGGCTAGGGGGATGTTTTCTAAGACCCAAAACAATACATTATATACTTACAAGTACGATTGGAAAATGAATTTTATGTATGTGCTTAAGTTGAAAGATATACTACATAAACATGAAAAGTTTTTAATAAATAACTTTCATAGGTATACATTTGTATTGCAATACATATATAACCAAAACTCTATACTAACACATTTATATGTAAAACGCCTATGAAGAAACAAACTAACTTGAAAATAGATATACTCTTGATAAAAGCTAAGATACTAAATAAACTAATAAATAAATAACTATTTAAACGAATTAAATAATTAATAATAAATACAATGAAAAAGACTCTATTTCTTTTAATTGCGTTGCTTTTTACAGCAACAGTCGGGTGGGCAACGGGTACAGACCCCGTGGCAACCATCTCTCAGCCGAGTATTGTCTATGGTGCAACTACTGTGGATGTACCTGTAACCTTATCTGGTATTACCGGTACAGATAAGGTAGGAAGTTTCTCTTTGAAAATTCATTTTGATAAAAGCAAACTTCAAATTAACGATGGTAATAATTTTAATATCTATGATGCTAGTACTTTCAGTTCAAATCCTGATTTAGTTGGATGGGTATTTGCTTATACCGATATTACTACAAGTAATTCTACAACTGGTGATTTTTTAATTACCGGTTTTTGTAGTTCTGGTTATGAAAAAGATGCAACTCATCAAGGAGAATTATTCGTTTTACGTTTCTCTGTACTATCTGCTTTTACTCCTATTAGTGGGCCTTCCAGTAGCATTACATTCTCTCAAAATTTATTAGGGACAGATTGTCAATTTGCTAAAGAAGGACCTATTTATGTTCCTTATTCAAGCACATCTTCTAATTTTGTAGACGGTAATGTAACAATTACTAAGAAGCCATTAACAATGACTGGTCTTTCTGTTCCAGATAGTAAAGTTTATAATGGTAATGCAATAGCAGTTGTAACAGATGCAAAAACACTTGCAAGTTCAGAAACATGGCCTGCCGGTACTACTATTGATGGACAACCATATGATGTTGATGCAGTTTCAATAACAGGAATAGCCACAGGAACATATAATAGTAAAGATGTAGCGACAGCTACAACTGTTACTTATGGAGGATTAAGCTTAACAGGGGCGCAAGCCGGGAATTATTCTCTTACTATACAGAGTCCGGCAACGTCTAAGAATATTACAGCAAAGCCATTATATGTACAAGGATTAAGTGCAACAAGTAGAATTTATGATGGCG
>CAIWDQ010000310.1 GCA_903911455.1 uncultured bacterium | reverse complement strand
TTATATACCAAGGTAATTGTATGTTTAATGCTATGCTAAATAGTTCCTCTGAATTCATAACTCTTTTTACAGGCAAATTTATTAATTTTTATTTACCCATACAAATCGTTATAGAACCAATTTTTTGATTCAAAAAGTGAAAAATGGCAGGAATCAGAAAAGGCAGAAGAATACCAGGAAAAAACTGATAAGTTGCAAACTGTTTATGATGAAATTGAAAACCTGATTAATGAATAATTATGAAAACAAAGAATGTTTACAAATTTAAGAAAGCTAAAAAAGCAAAAGTAATAGTCAAACCAATAAAATGCAGGATAAGAAGATTAAGAAGTCATTATAATAATAATGCTTTTAGTGATTATTTACATAATATTTTAAGTGAGTGCTTTGATGATAATTATTTTAATGAATAATATTATGGAAGTTATAACATATAAGAAAAAGAAAACCCGTAATATTCAGAAAATGTCTGAAGATATTATGAAATTATTAGTAAAACAAAATGGTGTAAAAGTTGAAATAACAGAGGATAAGAGAATTATTTTTATATCAATTTATCAAGATTTTACAGAAGATTTTCAGAAAGTTGATGAATTTGAAAATGATAAAACATTTTTTGACAAATTAAGTGATGATTTAAAAATGATTAGACTAAGAGGAGGAAAGGACAAAGAAAAGCAAAGAGAAGATTTATTAAACTTTGTTTGTTAGAGAGACCCGCAAGCAATCAAAAGACCATCTTCTGGACAGGAGATGGTTTTTTTATGCTAAAAAAATTTCCGAAAAAATGTGCCATTTTGTTCGGATTAGCTGAATTCAAAATGAGGGTGAAAAAGAATAAATCAATGAATTTTAACACCCTCATTAATGAATGATTATATTTTTTATTGAAATTTTTCACACTCTTTTAAATACATTGAGATTTAATTATTCATTTGTGTATTTAATAAGAGAGGTGAAAAATTGAAAACACAAACTTTCTGTTGCTATATGTAATATTATTAGCTTTATAAATTTAGTTGTAGTTACGGAAGTTTAATTTAGTACCTTTGCAGAGTATTTATAAATGTGTAAATACAAAATTTGTGTGCCGGTCTTGTAACAACAGGATCGGCTTTTTTTATGTCCTTTTTTAAAAAGTCATCTAACTGTAGTTTTGCTGAAAATTGATCTATGAATCAAAACAGCATTAAATTAAATCGTGTTTTAGCAGAGTTGGATATGTCTATTGATACTGATGGTATTCAAAAGACTTTCTCTATTCGTCTCATTAAAAGAAATGGCGAGAGTATTTTCCTTTTTAGAGCTGTTAAATGCGGTCTAAATATGAATCTTAAGAAAAATGCCATGCGTGGGGTTGTTCCAGTAGATATTCATCTGAATTCAATTTCTCATATTTATCCTGTTTGGATTTGGTCAATTGTTGAGTTTAACGGACTAAAAGTTAATTTGTAATGGAAATATTATTCAGTAAAGACGGTACACCTCTATTAGCATACGGACAACATTCAATGGTTGTTACAAAGGGCACTCCATCACCAACTATAGCATCGGACACTCCTGCGGAAGATATATCTCCAATGAATTTTGAGGATAAACAAATTGTCAGATGGGGAGATTTGAATAATTATCCTGTAATTGCTGAAGGTTATATTCGTAAATCTAGTGTTCTTAACAGTGGTCTGAAATATAAATGGATGGCTACTATTGCTCAGGGAATTTATGCTGCTGAAAATAGTGGAACTGATGCTGATGGAAATGACTTATTTGTTCGTATTAGTGATAAGAATCTGCAACGTAGCCTGAGAGACCGGAAGGTATTTAATTATATGTTAGATGCGTTTAGAGATATTTTTAAGTTTGGAATATGTTTTCCTGAATTGATTTTTTCTGCTGACGGTCAAACAATTGATGGAATAAATGTTATAAATGCTCGCTTTTGCAGATTAACCAAAGACAAACAATTTATTGCCTTCAGTGAAAAATGGGAAGGGATGTATCAATGTACTGCTTCTGATATTAAGTACATTCCAATGCTTGACCAATATGATCCTTATGCAGACTTAATCAGATTAAGAAGAGCAGGCAGAACTAAAGGCAAAAGCTATATTTATCCATTATTTAACAGGTTCTCAAATAATGTTATCTATCCTTTACCTGATTGGGATACTGCAAGACAAGCAGGTTGGTTAGATATTTCGCAGGAAGTACCGAACTTTCTAAAAAATGTATACAAAAATCAAGCTTCACTTACATATATTGTAAGAATACCATATAGTTATTGGGATAAACAATTCCCTCAAAAAGAATTTCCTGATGTGTTGGAGCGTAGAGGCAAAATTGCGGAAGCATTAAAGAAAATTGAAGATACTTTGATAGGTTCAGAGAATGCTAAAAAGACTCTTATCACTCATTTTTCTGTAAATGAAATGGGAAAGGCTGAAGAAAAATGGGATGTAGAAGTGTTGGACGATAAATTTAAAAGTGATCAGCAGCTCATCACTTCTGCAGCTGCAAATTCGGAAATACTATTTTCTATTTTGGTTAATCCTGCAGTAGTTGGAGCAATGCCATCCGGAGGAGGCCCTTATGCAAGTAATTCAGGAGGAAGCAATATCAGAGAAGCTTTTCTGGTAAACTCTGCTTTAGCATGGGTTGACCAACAACATATCGCCTATCCTATTGAACACATGGTTAGATTTAATGGAGCTAGTGATGATACTGAAATTAAATTCAAGAAAACCATTTTAACAACTCTGGACACTGGTGCCGGAACCAAACAAATAAGCTAATGATAGATACTACCGAAATAAGAAAACATATAGGCGTAAATATTGATTTTGATTGCAGTGTGTTAACTCCTCATCTGAATTGGGCTAATGATACTTACCTTGCAGATATTCTTGGAGTGGAATTAATGAATAAGCTGATTTCATTTAATGGAGATGATTCAGATATTGAAGTTTTAAGAATTCCATTTTTCACAATGCTTAATTCTAAAGTTAATGAAATGCTTATTCAAATTGCTATGTTTGACTGGATGAATATTTCAGGAGTAACAATTTCAGAATTAGGTTTGCAAAGAATTGAAGGTGATATTTCTGGAGTTACTCGTAAAAGTGCTTTTCATTATCAGGAAAAGAATGCAATAGAATACTTTAGAAATAAAGGTTTCAATGCAATGGATTCAGTTTTAAATTACATTATTTCGAACATAATACAATTTGATGAATTTAAAACGGCAGCCATCTATTCAGAACTTAATGGTAGCATTATACCGAATGTTAAAGTATTTAATTCCTGCTTTAATATTAATGGTAGTACACTTCTATTTATCAAACTAAAACAATTTATCAGGGAAGCAGAGCTATTTGATATTGCACCTTCTATTGGAACTCCTTTATTAAATCGTATTAAATCATCTTTAGATAATTTTGACATTATAGCCCTGCTTCCTGAATTAAGAAATGCAATAGCTTACAAAGCCATTGCAAAAGGCATAGAAACAAGCAGTATCAATATTGCTGATGACGGTGCAAGGTTAGTTTTAAGAGCTTCAACTCGCGATAATATTGAAGTTAGTTCTAAACCGGAACTTTTAGCTCTTATTAATTCTGCAAATGAAACGGGTGATAAATATATTGGTTTGCTTTGCAAGAATATAAGAGCAAATAAATCAAAGTATCCTGAATACATTGATGCAAGAATAGTTCCAATAGATATTTCTCAATCAAAAATGATTCCTTTATTCTAAGAAAATGACAATAGAAACAAATGATATTTTGATTCCTACTTTAATGACTGTTATCGGATTTTTGATGATGCGATATATAAACAGGAATGATAAGAAACTCGATATTTTCATAACACTTGTAACAGATCTGTCAAAACAATTGGCTGTAGTAATCTCAAATTATGATAATAAAGACAAAAATTGTACTGCTACTCATAAATTAATCGATCATAAATTTGAGAAACTTGAAGAAAAAGAATTAACAACAAAAAACAATCCAAAAAATTAAAGAATGAAAAAAATCTTTCAATTGTATGCAGCACCATCCAAAAAATGGGCTCGTATCTTAGGTGATACTCTTTTAGCAGCTTCAGCAATTTTAGCTGGAGCAACTTTTGCGAATCCATTATGGGAGCAAAAAAGAATAGCTATCTATGTGATAGTAGGAATAATCGGAAAGTTCCTAACAAACTTCACAGTTGAAACACCTAAAACACCTACCAATGACTAGAAAACAACTTGTTTTTGAATTGAAGAAGTATTTTGATATTCGTGAACTTGTATGCGAACAAGTATTCAAGGCATTTGGTGAAAAGTCCTGGCAGTTTTTTGATCAACAGGCATTAGAAAGCCTCTTGATTTTAAGAACACAGGTGCATAAAAAAGCCATGACTATCAATAATTGGAAAGATGGCGGACCATTATCTCAAAGAGGATTAAGATGCAATATTTGTAAAATCTGTAAAGATAAAACAGATTTAAATGAACTCTATATGAGTGCACATGCTAATGGAGCTGCATTTGATTATGATGTTGCCGGACAAACATCTGAACAATCACGTCAACAGGTTATTCAATGTGCCTATATGTTCACAAATCGTGTAAGACTGGAAGGAAAAGTTACATGGGTGCATTTTGATGTTTATGACGACACGAATTCAACTGATAAAGTAATCACTTTTTAAAATTAAAATTATGAGAAATAAAAAAGGATTTGCAGTATTATTATTTTTAATATTTGCTGTTTTTGTTGTATGGCTACTTTCAGGCTGTAAAACTCCTGTTCAAACTTCATCAATAAAGATAAATGATTCAACTTATGTTGAGAAACTGGTGCATGATACCACACGTATTCCTGCCGACAGTTCTTGGTTTTATGCTTGGCTTAAATGTGATAGTCTTGGTAATGTTTTTATCGCTTCGCTCTCTGATCACAAAACGGAAGGCATAAAAACTGATGTTACTTTTAATAATGGCAAGTTGATATATAAAACTGAAAAAGCTTCAAAAGAGATTGTAACAACTGCCATTAACAAAGAAACAAAAGTTAAGAAACAGGACAAAGAAACAATAACCATAACTCTTATAAAGATGAGTTTATTTCAGAAGATCTTCTTTTGGATTGGTATCGGGAGTACGCTAGCTGCAGGGATATTCTTTTATCTTAAATTCAAATAAAATGTTACAGATAACTATTGCCATCAAATATTTTCTTCATAACAAAATTGAAACATTTTTCTTCAATTAAGTTTTTTCGGTTGGATGTTGGAAGGATATAGTTGTTATACGAGAGAATATCGTTGAGTTGAATATTTATATCGTTAGTATCAGGAGGGATATAGTTGATGTAAGGAAGGGTATAGTTGATGATAAAGTGTATATAGTTGGTGTCTGATAGCTTCAGGTTGGGTGCAGGATGAATATAGTTGGTGTAAATGTTTATATCGTCGGTGTGAGAAATGATATAGTTGGTGGTGAGAAGTTAAAAGTTGGTATGAATATTAATATAGTTGAAGAAATTATTAATATAGTTGGTGTTGACATTAATATAGTTGATGTTGGATGCTTAGTAATGTGTGCTTTATATGAAATAGGACTTTTGGGACTAGTGGGACAAAATAATAATAAAATACTATTACGACTACATTTTGCAACAGATTAAGAATAAAAAAATGTGAACAACAACAATAAAAAAGAAATATCTTCATTATATGTTTTGTATTGTAAATTAAAGTATCTTTGCAAACGTTCTTTGATTAATATTTAAAATACTCAAGAGGTTGGGCTTTCCGTTTAAAAATGATTGTTTATCGTTTTTTACTTTCTGCGAAAGGTTTTGCTTTTTGTTTTAATCTTGACAGTGTTAGGCTTTAATAGCGGTATTAACATTGTGGTAAAACAAGCTATACTTTTTGCAAAAAGAGTTTTAAAAACAAGTATAAACAATTAAATTTATAGAAAATGGATGATTTAACTATTAACACATTAGGTTCGGTTACACGTATAATATATGTGAGCGAAACAAATCAACTTATTACCGATACTATTCCTGCTTACAAAAATGGTATTGTTCAATTGAAAGGGATGAAAACAGCTGCGGATGCTCTTTGTGTGAAGCTTGAATGGAAAACTATGGGTATTACTAAAGTTGGTGTAGCTTTTAAAAGTGATATTGCTTTTAACTTTAGTATTGCAGGTATGGCAATAAGTGGTCTTGGTGATAAAATTGGTGATGGAAAACTTTCGGGCATGGATAGTTATACTTATACCCAATTGTTTGAAACCAGTAAAGAACAACTTTCAAAATCGATGACTAATATTTTAGAGGTTATTAATTTGAATAAACTTCCACTTGAGGAATTTGGAATAACTTTACCTTTTATTTCAAAACTAACAGCTTTTAAAACTGATTACGATACAACAGCATTTGCTACAAAATATGCTATTGATGCACACAAAGTAACAAAAGGGCTATTGGATACCTTGTTAGGACAAATGAAAGGGGTAATTTCAAGCCAATTGGATAAACCTGCTGCAATGTTCCAACTTAATAATATTGAATTTTATAATCTTTATAAATCAGCTCGTAAAGTGTCTCATCATCATATACATGATAAAAAACCTCTGCCACCTGATTCACTCACCGGAGCATTAGCTCTGACTGCTTTAAACAAGCTAACGGGTTTGGCTTTGATAAATGCTACATTATCGGTTATGTCTATTAATTATATTGGTACTACAGATATTAATGGTGAAATTTCTAATGATAAATTATTACCCGGTGAATATTCAGGAACTCTAACTTGCCCAGGTTTTACTCCTGTTGATTTTACTTTTACCATTATTAAAGGTGAAATTACTGAATTGGGGTTTATGATGGAAGCTGTAATTTAGTGATTTGGCGATATGGTGATTTATTGAATTGCTGAATTAAGAAATTTATAATAGGGAGCTCTCTCAAGAAATTGGGAGGGCTTTTTGTTTTTTTAAATTTACAATAAATAATTTTATTGAAACAATACATTTTGTAATTTTAATCGTTAAATAGTATTAAAGTGACAATCATGCTTAAGTTTAATTACAAATTATGGATTTTTATTTTCCTATTGGGAATATTGATTCAGTCAGTGAGATATGATGGGAAAACTAATAAAACTAATGAAATATCTATTAAGATTGACATGGCTTATTTGAATCAAAAACTTGATTCTGCAAATTATTTTTATAAAAATAACGCCCTTCATCTTGCGGTAAATCAGATGGCTTTTTTGAAACATTATTCTTTTACTACATATTCTGATTCTATTAAAATGAAAATCGGAGAATGTTATCAATTAATGAATCATATCTATTTTGATATTGGATATATTTCAGATATAAAGAATACAATTGATTCAATGTATTATTATAAAAACTCTTCAAGTAAAAATAAACTAATCTATAAAGCTGAATATTATACTTACTTATCAAGATATTATGCTTTGGAAATGAAATTTAAACTTTCAAAAGTAGCTATAGATTCTGCTTTTTACTTTTATAATTCAGGAAATGAAAAAAATCTTATCAGTAAGTACTTCCTTTATTATAATTATCTGAATGTGGTTCGAAATATGAGTGATACAATTAATAAAATAAATAATTTAAAAGGATTGATAAATCTGAGGGAAACTGCGGATAACCTTATAGACTTTGCCAAAAAATCAAATGAACCTTGGTATATAAAAAGCTATTGTTTAAAAGTAAGGGGTAATATATATCAAGATCAAATGTATGCTGTAAGTAATGAGAAAAACAAACTTGATTTTCTCAGTCAAACACTTGACAGGATTCATGAAGCTGAAAACTATTCAATAAATACTAATGGGATTATTGATATTCCGGGCATTCAAATGAAATTGGTTGAAGGGTTGCAATATACTTTTGTTGATTCTTTTGAACTTGCCTTTAGTAAAATTCAGAATGGCACAAATGAAATAGATTTTGTTGTAGATGGTAAGACTTATTATCGAAGCGTAACAATGCCATTGTTTGCCAGCAAATATAATGTATATAATGTGATGGCATATAATAAAAAAAAGGATTTAAAAGCTAGTATATTTGACTCCTTATTGAACAGCAGCTTGAAACTACAAAAAAATTATAAGCAGTATTTAAATAATTACATGTCGAATTGTCCGGAATATCTTGCTGAAGGATACAATAAATCTATTTACCATGATATTGCAATTTTATCTGAAATATTATTTAACAAAACAGGGAAAACTAAATACAAAACTTTAGCTTGGGATTATTCAAATCAGTCAAAATCTGTTTCGTTGTATTATAAACTCATACAAAATAAGTATCCACTAGAGTTTACGAAATTGGTTACTTATATTGATAGCATTACAAATGTTCAGAATTGTTTATTAGATCAATTATTTTTGGTACGTAACCATAAATTATTATTAGATACAATATCAATAAAAAATCAAATAAAATCGATTGATATCTGCTATGATAGAGCCTTACAAGAGACCCCAGTAATAATTAAGAAATTTTTTAATGATGAACCAATAGAGAATATTGCTGAAATACAAAAAAAACTTGATGACAAAACTGCTATTATTAATTATGATGTTCCTAATTATAATGTCCCAATGTCAAGTTTAGCGATGGTTTTAACAAAAAACAGTCTAAATATTGTACGAATTCCTACTGATACATCTAATTTATCCTATTATTTAGATGAGAGTAATTATTATAATCCCAATTCATTTTTTAAAATGACAAATTACTATTCTAAGATATATTTTGATCCTATAAAGCAATTTGTAGAAAATTGTGATAAACTTACAATTATTCCTTTTGAGAAAATTGAATATCTACCTTTTGATATGCTTCTAGAAAAGCCTGTTGAAAATAATATATATAGTAATGTTTTATATCTTGGGATGAAATACAATATCAGATATATTTCGAGTACTAATGTGGAATCTATGCTTCAACTTATTCCAAATTATGAAAGTGATTCAATGCTGATAATTTCACCAGATTATGTAAATTCGGAAAGAGAAAATCAGTTGCCATTTAATAAAATATTAAGTAAGAAATTAAGTGCGAAATATAATTCTAATACAATTAAAACAAAACGGGAGTTGAATACACTTAAACTTACATCGCCAAATTATAATATTATGCACATAGCTGCCCATGAAAAATTTGATGGAATGCTGATAAAGGATATAAATGAAATAAAATATAGAAAGAATCTTACTGAAGAAAAGTGTTTTGTTTTTGATGATACTATTATTAATGAAAATATTTTCAGTTTTTTTAACTTTAAAGCTAATCTTGCGGTTGTGTCATCCTGTAACTCGGGACTTGCTTATTGGGAGGCTTTTGATGGAAGATTAGATATTAGTCGTTTGTTTTTAAAAAATGGGATAAAATCAGTTGTAATAACTCCATGGAGACTTGATGACAAAAGTAGTGCCGATATCTTAACTGAATTTTACAGATTATTGGATAAAGGATATAAAAAGTCAGAAGCATTATGGATGGCTAAAAAGCATTTTTTGAGAAATGTTAGTGATCCTGATTTAAAAAATCCAATTTATTGGGCAGGTTTCAGATTAGAAGGTTGTGATGACGAAATTTATAGACATTCTTTTTTTATTCGATATAAATTGATTTTAATAATTGGTATAGGTG
>CAIWDQ010000309.1 GCA_903911455.1 uncultured bacterium | reverse complement strand
TTATGTTGCGATAACAAGAACACGAAATTTAATTTATATACCTGAAACACTTTTGCCAAAAGACTATCCATCATCTCCCAATATTCATATATTAAAAGTTACTGAAGCTGATGAATCAGTTGAAAATGATGCTATAAAAATAATATTAAAACCATATAATACAAAAGATAAAGATAAAGCAAAAGAAAAGGCATATAATGTAATTCAAATGAGAGAAAAACTTAAAGATGCTTACAAACCATGGACAAAAGAATTGGATAAAGAATTAACAACAATGTTTTATAATGAATTTAAAACAAAAGATATAGCAAAACATTTTGGGAGAACTAATGGAGCAATTAGATCAAGAATAACTAAACTTGAATTGGATGTAAATTGATACATTTAAATTTGAAATAGAATATGATGAAAATATTTGTTTGAATGGTATGAATAAATGTATTCCTACAATCATTTCACCCCTTTGGGGTTTGGGTATTGATGGTAATTGTATTTTTCTACAATCTTTGCACCCCTTTGGGGTTATACTTTTTATATTTAAACCCTGACTTTGGTTATAAATATAAAAATAATAATAAACTATAAAGGCAATTTTATTCGTATCTTTGCAAAAAAAAACATTATGAGTATAGAGGAACAGAACGAGGTTAAAGTGAAATATTATAACGAAGCTATTCGCTATATGGATAATGCCAAAGAAACTTTGAAAAAAGCCGGAAAGGAAGATAAATTCTATTTGGATAAAAAGTATGTAAAAACTGCATGTGGTACTGCTTATAATGGTGTGTTAACTGCATTGGACGGATATTTGATTTTAAAAGAAATAAAAAGACCAAGAGGCAGAAGATCTATAGAGTATTATCAAAATAGTATTGCTAAAACTGATAAGAAATTATTGAATTATGTAAATAATGCTTATGACATTCTTCATTTAAGTGGATATTATGATGGCATTAATACAGTAAGTGTAATTAAAGAAGGTTTTAATATGGCATATTATATAATTGATAAAATAAAGCCTTAACTGAATTTTGAATCATAAATTATGAATTATGAATGAAGGCAATATAAAGAGATTGCTTCACTTCGTTCGCAATGACGGTTAGATTATTTGTAGTTTCTACCTTCTCTCTTATTTATATTTAAACCCTGATTTGACAACCCCACCTAGCCTCCCCTGAGAGGGGAGGAATTTAATTTCAGGTATTTATGGAGATTTGAATTCATTTAAATGAGATTATTTCCCTTCTTCCCTTTTTTATTTAAACCCTATTTTCGGATATAAATATAAGCATCATCAAAATAAAAATAAAAGAACACATGACATTTATCAATATTATAAAAGTACTTGTCAATAGAATATAAATGGTAATAATAAAATGCTTCTTGATGAAAATAATTTTAATTAAGTATATCAGTACTTTATATCATATTTTTCTTAAGATTAAACTATAAATTTATTGTTTCTAATTTTAATCAATCCTAATACATCTTTTAATAGTGAATTCTGAGGAAAAACTTCAGAATCTATTCAGAATTGACATCTACTTTTGCAGTCAATATTAGAAGTCAATAAACACATGATAGAACTACTAGGATTAAATCACAAGACAGCGCCAATTGAGGTTAGAGAGAAATTTGTTTTTTGCGAGGAAGACATAAAAAGGTTTGTTCCAATGCTAAAAGACAAAGGTGTACTCGGTGCAGTTATTATTTCTACTTGTAATAGAACTGAAATTTATGTAGAATTTGATGTTCAAGGTCAGGGACATCCACATGCTAATGGACATGGTGCGACTAATGGTAACGGACATCCTCATGCTATGGGGCATCCTCACGCAAATGGACATCCTCACTCTCTTGCAAATGATCATGGGCATCCTCATACTTCTTCTGCTTTTGAATTGTTTGAAGAAACTTTGTTTAACTATCGTAAAGTTGATAAATCATTAAGTTCGCATTTCTATAGAAAATCTCATGGTGAAGTTGTTCGTCATTTGTTTCATGTTGTTTCGGGTTTAGATTCAATGGCTTTAGGCGAATATCAAATAGTAGGTCAGGTGAAAGATGCTTTTAGTATAAGTGAAAAGAATAATTTGTTAAGCCCTGTTTTAAACAGACTTTTCTTAAAATCATTTGAAGCCGGTAAAAAAATCAGAACTAATACAAATATCAATAAAGGAGCTGTGTCAATTAGCTATGCTGCTGTTGATTTAGCTAGTAAAAAATTAGATAAATTAAATGAACAACCTGCTTTATTAGTTGGCGCAGGTCAGACAAGTGAATTGACTTTACAGAATTTAATTACCAAAGGTTGCAATCAGTTTACAATCGTTAACCGTACTTATGATCATGCTGTTGAAGTGGCTGCAAAATACAATGCAAAAGCTGAAGAGATGCATAAACTGGAAGAATTGCTTTTGGTAAACAATATTGTTATTACTTCAACTGCTTCAAAAAAGCCACTTATTACTAAAGAAATGGTGATAGAAACGATGAAGAAAAGAAATAATAAAGATATTTTCTTTGTTGATCTTTCGGTTCCCCGTAATGTTGCTAAAGATGTGGCAGAAGTTGAAAACGTGCACGTTTATGATATTGATGATTTGAATAATATTATTGATGATAATGTTGAAAAAAGACGTGGCGAAGTGTATGCTGCTGAAGAAATCATTGAAGAACTTGTTTTAGATTTTGCTAATTGGATTCATTCAAGAAATTTAATCCCTACTTTTCAAAGTATCTGTAAGTATTTCCATGGCATAAGCAAACCTGAAATAGAAGGATATATCAAGAATCAAAAAGAATTTGATGATCCAAAAGCTACTCAGGTTGCCGAACAAATTACAAATAAATTAATCCATGCAATGATTAATAATGTAAAAACACTGACTGACAACGGTAGACAACAAGATAAAATCCAATTAGTAAACCAACTGTTTAATCTAAATTAATGAAACAAACCGTCCGAATAGGAACCAGAGGTAGCAAGCTAGCATTATACCAGGCATATAGAGTAAAAGAAGAACTTGAAGCAAAATATCCTGAAATAGTTTTTGAGATAGAAATAATAAAAACAAAAGGAGATATAATCCTTGACGTTCCACTTTCTAAAATTGGAGACAAAGGCCTATTCACAAAAGAATTGGAAGTAGCTATGTTCAATAACGAAATTGACATGGCTGTGCATAGTTTAAAAGATTTACCTACCACTTTCCCGGAAGGAGCAAAATTAGGTGCAGTTCTACAACGCGGTGATGTTAGAGATGCTTTAATCAGCAGTAACAACATGAAGCTGAAAGATCTTACTGCCGAACATACCATTGCAACTTCAAGCTTAAGAAGAAAAGCACAATTACTAAAAATAAATAAAGACTTTAAAATAGTTGAGATACGTGGCAACGTAAATACCCGTATCCGTAAGATGCAGGAAGGCTATTGCGATGTGATGATAATGGCTGCGGCTGGTTTGCAAAGATTAGAAATGAGCGAGTTTATTTCTGAATTGATTGACCCTACGGTTATGATTCCTGCATGTAGTCAGGGTGCTATAGCAATTGAGATTAGAGAAAATGATCCTTTTATTGAAGACTTACTTTCTAAGATCAACGATAAAGAAACGATGATAACTACTTCGGCCGAACGTGCTTTTCTGAAGACTTTAGAAGGCGGTTGTCAGATACCTGTCGGTAGTCATAGTAAAATTGATGGTGATAATTTCCAGTTGACAGGTTTTATTTCAAGTATTGACGGAAGTCAGTATTTAAAAGAAACAATAAACTGTAAGGTAGAAGATGCTGTTGAAGCTTCAAAAGCTATTGCTAAGAAACTTTTTGAAAATGGTGGAAAAGAAATTCTTGATGCCATTAGAGATATTAACCTAATTGAAGTTAAGGGCACTATGCCTTTAAAAGATAAAGTTATCATTTCAACCAGAGCTATTGAGGCTGGTGATACACTTCCTGGATTATTACAGAAACAAGGAGCTAACTTACTGTCCTTGCCTATGATTGAGATTACTCCAACGACACCTTCGCAAGATGATTTTAATTTATTAAATAACTTAAACGAATTTAACTGGGTTATCTTTACAAGTAAAAACGGTGTTGTAAATTTCTTCAAACATTTAAGTGATTTAAAAGGCAGTACTGCTTTACCTGAGACTCTTAAAATAGCTGTTATTGGAAACAAAACTGCTGTTGAACTTGATTATTATGGTTATGCTCCTCATTTTATAAGTCAGGGCAATACTTCCGAAGATTTGTTGGAAGAATTCTATAAAGAACACAATCCAACTAATCAAAAGTTCCTGCTTTCGTTAGGCAATCTTGCAGATGACACCTTATATATTCGCTTATCAAAAGAAAATACTGTTAAGCGTTTGGATGTTTATAAAACTGAAAAACCAAAGAGTGTAGATTCTTCTATAATTGAACTCATTAATAATAATAAATACGATCTAATTATTTTTACAAGTCCTTCTACATTTAATAATTTCTGTTCATTTTATGATGCTGATAAAATCAAAAATCTTAAGATGGCAAGCATAGGTTCTACAACTTCAAAGGCACTAGAAGATGCAGGATTTAATGCTTTAATTACAGCAAAGAAATCAAATGTTGAAGGGCTTATTGACTCAATGATTGAATACTTTAAGAATTAATTTTTATAATAACAATTTAATACTAATAATATGAATTTTCCAGTAACTAGAATGAGAAGATTAAGATATAATGGCGTTTTAAGACAAATGGTAACTGAAACTAAATTATCAGTTGACGATTTTGTAATGCCTTTATTTGTAATTGCTGGCACCAATGTACGTAATGAGATTAAATCAATGCCAGGCAATTATCAACTCTCAGTTGAAAACGTAGTAGAAGAATGCAAAAAAGTATATGCAAGTGGTGTAAAAGCTGTATTGCTTTTTGGTATTCCAGCTCAAAAAGATGAGGATGGAACAGTTGCTTGTCAACATGATGGTATCGTTCAACAGGCTATCAGAGCTATAAAAAAAGAGATTAAAGATCTTTATATAATTGCTGATGTTTGCAATTGCGAATATACAGTTCATGGTCATTGCGGAACTATCGTTGATGGTGATGTTGATAATGATTTAACCTTGGTTACCTTGGCAAAACAATCAGTTTCGTTGGCTGAAGCCGGTGCTGATATGATTGCTCCAAGTGATATGATGGATGGAAGAGTTGCTATTATCCGTGAGCAATTGGATTTAAATCATTTTGAAAAAATCCCAATCATGTCTTATGCTGCTAAATACGCTTCAGGTTTCTATGGTCCATTCAGAGAAGCTGCTGAAAGTGCACCTAAATTTGGCAACAGAGCAACCTATCAAATGAATCCTGCTAACAGTGACGAAGCTATCCGCGAAGTTGAGTTAGACATTGCCGAAGGAGCTGATATCGTTATGGTAAAACCTGCTTTAAGTTATCTTGACGTTATTTACCGTGTTAAAACTGAATTCAGAATGCCGGTAGCTGCTTACAATGTTAGTGGCGAATTTTCAATGGTAAAAGCTGCTGCTGCTAACGATTGGATTGATGGCGAAAGAGTAATGATGGAAGTTCTAACCTCTATTAAAAGAGCCGGAGCTGATATTATCATTACGTATCATGCTGTTGAAGCTGCTTTGGTTTTAAACAGACTTAAATAATACACTATTAATATATAGTATCCGAATATAGGTAGGAGTGCAAATAACTTCCACTTATTTTCTTTTTATATAAAACAGAATTTTAGAATTTATAAATTATACAGATAATTAAATGCAATTCACAAAAAGTATAGAAGCTTTTAAGAAAGCACAGGAAATAATCCCCGGTGGTGTAAACTCACCCGTTAGAGCCTTTAAAAGTGTTAAGATGAACCCTGTTTTCATTAGCAAAGCCAAAGGAGCATATATTACCGACATTGATGGCAATGTATATTTAGATTTTGTAGCTTCATGGGGTCCACTTATTTTTGGACATGCGCACGATACTATTCTGGCAGCCATTAACGAAGCAGCTCAAAAAGGAACAAGTTTTGGTGCACCTAACGAATACGAAACCGAAATGGCCGAACTTATCGTTGATATGGTTCCTTCTATTCAAAAGGTTCGTATGGTTAATTCGGGTACCGAAGCCACTATGAGTGCAATCAGATTAGCTCGTGGTTATACTAAAAGAGAATGCATTGTTAAGTTTGCAGGTAATTATCACGGTCATGGCGACAGTTTCTTAATTAAAGCAGGTTCAGGAGCAATTACTTTAGGTTTACCTGATAGTCCCGGCGTTACTTCAAGTACTGCTATGGATACTTTAACTGCCGAATATAATAATTTAAATTCTGTAAAAGCATTATTTCAGGAAAGAGGCAAAGAGATTGCAGCTATTATTGTTGAGCCTGTTGCAGGTAACATGGGTGTTGTTGTTCCTTCAAAAGATTTCCTTCAGGGATTGCGTGATATCTGTACCCAATATGGTGCTTTGTTAATATTTGACGAAGTTATTACAGGTTTCAGATTAGCTAAAGGTGGAGCTCAGGAATATTTCAATGTTATGCCCGACTTAACAACTTTAGGTAAGATTATTGGTGGCGGTTTACCAGTTGGTGCTTACGGTGGTAGCAAAGAAATTATGGATATGCTGGCACCTATCGGTCCTGTTTATCAGGCAGGAACTTTGTCTGGAAATCCTTTGGCAATGGCTGCAGGTATTGCAATGCTAAAGCTTATCCGAAACACTACTGATTTCCATTCAGAATTAGAAAGAAAAGCTGCTAAACTGGAGAAAGGTATTCTTAACAATCTAAAAGAAGCAGGTGTTAATGGTTTAATCAATCGTGTAGGTTCAATGATGACTTTATTCTTCACCAACGAAAAGCAAATTACTTCTTATGACGAAGCAATGAAATCGGATGCTGACAGATATGCTAAATATTTTAAATTATCTTTAGAAAACGGAATCTATTTAGCACCTTCACAATACGAATGTCTGTTTATCTCGTATGCACATACCGATAAAGAAATAGAAGACGTAATTGCAAAGAATCTGGAAGCATTAAAAAACTTATAATAAACTCAATATTGAAAAGAAACTCCTGACAGGTTTTTCCTCCTGTCAGGTATAAAAAATAAAAAAGCTTATAAACCTGACAGGATGAAAAACCTGTCAGGATAATATTTATCACTTACAATTCAAATCAAACTTCATAAATGGATAATTCAATTTTTTTAAAAACACTTAAAGGCGAAAAGACAGAAAGACCACCGGTATGGTTTATGAGACAGGCAGGACGAGTGTTACCTTCCTATTTAGCAATGCGCGAAAAGAATTCTTTTCAGGAATTAATGGATTCACCTGAACTTGCCGCAAAAGTTACCTTATTACCTGTTTACGATTTAGGTGTTGATGCAGCTATACTTTTCTCTGATATTTTAGTTATTCCACAAGCTTTAGGCATGGGACTAAATTTTGCAGATGCTGGTCCTAAGTTTGCTACAGCACTTAAAGATGTAAAAGACCCTATGAGTATTTTAAAAGCAGATGCTTCAAAACTCAATTATATTTATGATGTAATTGATGAAATCATGAAGACCAAGCCCGAAAATACTCCTTTAATTGGTTTCTGTGGAGCTCCTTTAACTACTCTTTGCTATATGGTGCAGGGTTTAAGCACCAATCATACGTTCCCTGATGCAGTTTCATTGTTATATAAAGATAAAGTTTTAGCCCATAAGTTACTTAGTGCTATCACCGAGTTATCAATTGAATATGCAACTACACAGGCTAAACATGGTATTTCAGTTTTTCAGATTTTCGAAACCCATGCAGGTTTAATCCCTTCCGAATTGTATTTTGAGATGATTATGCCTTATGTACGTAAGATTTCAGCAGCAGTTATGCAGGCAGGTACTCCGGTTATCTTCCTCCCAAAAGGATTAGGCTATGGAGTTAAGTATATTGAACCCGAAGATGCAAACTTTTTGAGTATCGACTGGCAAATGTCAATTGAAGAAGCACGATATTTAGTTCACCCTGAAATTGGTTTACAAGGCAATCTTGACCCAAGACTTCTTTTAGCAGATCAAAAAACTATTCAGGAACAATTAGAGAAATATATTGAATTTGGTTCTCAAAATCAGAACTGGATCTTCAACTTAGGCCATGGTTTTATCCCCGGTATCCCATTTGAGAATGCTAAGTTTGTTGTTGATTGGGTAAAAGCAACTGACTGGAAAAGGAATTAATCATAATGTAAAAAACGTAATTCGTAATTCGTAATTGAAAAAGCCTTCTCTATTTTTATTTAGGGAAGGCTTTTTTTTCTTATATTTATAACCAAAGACAAGGTTTAAATATAAAAGAAGAATAGAAAGACAATTTATCTTTAGATAAAACGAATATTTATAAATACCTGGAATCAAATTCCTCCCCTCTTAGGGGAGGTTAGGTGGGGTTCTTATAACCGAAGTCTGGGTTTAAATATAAAAGAGAAGAAGAAAAATTAACAAGTCAACTTTAAACTTCTTTTGTTTTTAAAACTACAGTAATAACTATATTAAATTTTCAATTTGAAGTTAATTTTATTCTTTTATCACTAATAATATGAGCATTATTAGTGCCTCTTATTATTATTTTATGGTTAAAAAGAATATCTTCAATAGATAAATCACCTCTGAAAATTGTACTATTAAATTCTTCTACAAGATTAGGGAATGACACAATTGCATGTACTTTCTTAGAAGGCTCAATAATTCCTTTTTGTCTAAAATATTTTACAGTTTCAATAATTTGTGAAGTCATTTGATTTGGATAATCACGTATTTCATTAAATGCAGCTTCACGATTATTTGCATATTTAGTTTCAATAAATAATACCCATTCTTCTCTATCACAATTTTCCGGAAAAATCACGCATTCGCACTGACTACTATAGTATCCTCGTCTAATTGGTAATGCGTTTTCTTTGAATCCATCAAAACAAGCTCTCACTGAATTTGGATTTGACAAATGAACACATTTAATATCTGAGGGTTCATTTTCAATTAAAACAACATCACCAATATTGAAATTTTTATAATCGGCTATGTATAAATTTAATCCAGAATGAGTAGTTATCTTATGCAATGGTAATATATGCTCAATTCGGGTTTTCATATTTTAAGATAGTTAAGCATTTCATAATATTCGTCCATTGTCTCATTCATAACACTATTGAAATAATGCTTACTAACAGTTCCTGTATTCTTATCTTGAATAAGTTTGACAGTTCCTTTATCTTTTTCAATTTCCCATACAGATACTAATTTAGGGTCTATCCATGATTGCTTACTTGCTAATTCATTTTGCTCTATTTCTGGCATTTCATCTTTTATTAAATAACCCATCATACAGTTGTTAAGAGCATATAATATATATGGACTATGTGTAGTAAGTAAAAGTTTATGATCTCGCCCTTCATTATTCATCATATGAAGCAAATAATAAACTAAATCTCTTTGTGTCTCTGGAAATAGATTTTGTTCGGGTTCTTCAATAATAATTTGAGAAAAATGATATTTTTTTCTTTTAGCTATAAATTCTATTAATTTTTCAGATTCAAGAGATGATAATTTAATTTTTTTCTCCTCTTTCATTTCTTTGATTAATGTGGATCTTCTTTCTTTTGATTCTATTATTTTTGAGAATTGCTTTGCAAGAATATTAAACAACTCTTCAATTTCATTAACTGATTCAATTGTTTTTTCATTATATAATCCATTAGTCAAATAATCTATCAATAAAATCATTGGTATTACAGATTGTAAACCACTTGAAGCATTATTCAATAGGAGCTCTTTTTTTGCATTATTTTTCAATACTAAGGTATCAGAATCTGTTTCTTGAGTATGATAAAATGAAACATCTAGATTTAATATAGGGAACGTATTTTCTTTAGAATATTTTTTCTTAACCTCATACCAGTCATATAAAAAATTCATAATATTGTCATTTGTCCTTTTATATTTTCCTAGATTTGGAATCACAGAAACAAAATTTCTTTCTGCGGGTATGTAAATATTTTTACAATTGACAAAAGACATACCTTCCTTTACCATTCTTATAGTAGATTTGTGATTAAGACCATTATAAGAAATATGTGTTGAATTACTTTTATATTCAATTAAAGAATTTTCATTAAAATAGACATCGCTTATTCTGTGGAAATCCATAAATTGCTCAGTAAAATCATAATCGAATACACCATCTAATATTAATCGTTTCTCAACCCATTGACAATAGCTAATTATTTTTGCAATAGTGCTTTTCCCACTACTCTGTGGACCCATTATTACATTAATCTTGTTCAAATTCAATGTTACATCTTTGATTGGTCCAATATTACGTATTGTTATTCTATTCATCATGTGATAATTAGTTACTGTTTATATCTATAAATATTTCTTGCAAAATTACAATTTAAAATCGAGTCGAGTGTGTTTTTGTTTTTTATTTGTTTATAAAAGTCCATTATCTCTTATTTTAAAACTTTAATTTTAACAAATAAAAAAAAATACAAAGAATCAATTTACTTAATCTTTGTTTTTAATCATTTCATTCTCCTTAGATCTTCAATTGTATATGTGATATTTACTATTTCGTCAAAATCTTTATAAATAAATTCATCAATAAAAACAATACTTTCCACTCCAAGCATATCACAATTATTTAAAGCTGCATCTAACAAAATTCCGTTAAAAAAGAAACTTAACCACCTTTCATCGCCCCATTGAATATCTTTTCTAAAAACTATTTGTTTCCCATTTGAACCTTTAACAACTTCAATTTTTATTTCATCCTCTATATCTGACCAACATTCATGTAAATGATTTTTATATACAGACACTAATTGAGATGTCATCTGTTCAGTTGCTTTAATTCCAATATGCAATGATTCATTATTAGAAGGGTTAAATAGCATGTCAAGTTTCATTTGTAGTTTATCATCTAACATTTTTGATTTATCAAAAAC
>CAIWDQ010000308.1 GCA_903911455.1 uncultured bacterium | reverse complement strand
TCTCAATAGCAAAAAAAGAAGAGATTTAAATTCTTAACGAAAAAATAAATTTTAATAATATAAATTAGTAGTATCTTTGAATAAAATTTAAGCATGGTATTACCAACATATACATACATTGACCTATTGATAAGTATTGTTCTTGCATTCATCATGTTGGGTGTTGGTTTATCTTTGACTTATCAAAGTTTTAAAGATTTATTTTTACATCCAAGAGCACTTGCCATCGGCTTATCATCTCAGTTAATAGTATTGCCAATTATCGCTTTTGTAATTTCATATTTCTCACATATGTCATTACCATTGAAAGTTGGTTTGGTAATACTTGCCACTTCACCGGGAGGAACAACATCAGGGCTTTTAACTTATTTTTTTAAAGGAAATGTTGCATTATCAATAACATTTACATCTATTAATAGTATTCTTACATTATTTTCGATACCTTTTATCGTTAATCTAACATTATGGTTTTATTATGGTAGGACTACCGAAATACATTTGTCGTATATCCAAACTATAATCCAGATATTTATGGTAACGATTATTCCTGCTTCAATTGGGGTAATGATTAGATCATTTAAACCTGAATTTGCCATTAAAACACAGAAACCTTTAAAATATTTATTAATTGTTGCTTTAGCTATTGTCTTTATAATTAAATTCTTTGCAGGCTCGCATCATGGTGGTTCAGGGATTACTATGAAACAAGTGTTAAACATATTGCCTTATGCATTTTTATTAAATGTATCGTGCCTGACATGGGGTTTTACTTTGGGAAGAATAACAAAACTTGGTATTAAGAACTCTTATACAATAGGCATAGAGGCTGCTGTACTTAATACAACTCTTGCTTTTTTAGTTGCCGGTACATTGTTACAAAATCAGGATATGGTAAAACCATCTTTAATATATGCCATGTTTTCCTTCTGGACTGCTATTATTTATAGTATTATTATAAAAAAATCGCACGGAGTTAAAATTTTCTCAGATTTTAAATCGTAAAACAAAATCTTTATTAATAATAAAATTAAAGATTCTACATTATAATACTTATTAAAGCTAATTCTATTTTTAAACTAAACTAAATATTAATATATGTCATTACTCGTAACTCTTTATGTTCCTGAGGGAATTATTATTGCTGGAGATAGTCGCTTAACCCTTAACTGGTCGAATAAATTGGGTGAACAACAAATGTTTCATTCTATAACTGCTTCTGATTCTAACAACAAAGTTTTTGTTATCAAAGATAAATTCGGATTAGGTACTTTTAATGCTGCTGATATTAATGGTATTCCGATTTCTGGATTTATTAATCGTTTTATTGAAGAAAAGATTACTAACGAGACTGAGATTGATCAGATACCTGAATTACTTCATGATTTCTTTGGTGCAAAATACAATCGCCCGAAAGTTAACTTTTATACGGCAGGCTATAAGATGGAAAATGGTATTTCGGTTCAACATGTCTATATTTTAGATATCAGTCAGGGGATTACAAATAGAGTAAATTATTTTAATAATACTGTGCAATATGGTGCTAACTGGGGTGGTGAAACTGAAGTATTGACAAGAATCATCCAGAATATTAAAGTATTAAACAATGTAGATTGGATTGATTTACCTGCTGTTCCTATCCCATGGAATTTTTTGACATTGCAGGATGCTATTGATTTTGCGCTTTACGCGATAAGAACAACAATTGAGACCATGCGCTTTCAACAGAAAGAAAAAACTGTAGGTGGTCCTATTGATATTATTGCTATTAAGCCTAACGAAAAACCTATCTGGATAAAGAAAAAAGAATACAGGGCTGATTAAATAATACTTTAATATTTTTTGCGCCCTTTCTTTAACTCCCAACTTATAAACATTGGGATTTCAATTGGAAGACCATATCCAGAAATTGCAGGTTCACCTATAATAAAATCTTTGATTAGATTTTCAATTCTATTTTTAACATTTGGATTCATACCATTAATAATGAGTTCAACATCTTTAGCATGACCCAATTTATCAATAGTATAATTAAAAGAAATATCCATTTTATTTTTATCCCAGCAATATACAATTATGTCCTTATTATTCATTAATAAATTTCTAAGCAAACTATCATTCTGAATCCTAGGATATTTTTTAATTAAATAAGGTAGGGATTTTACTTTATCAAAATTATAACAAATTGAATCTATTTTTAAATTCTCATTATAATATAATAGATCAATATTTGTATTATAAGTTATAGTGAATGATTTAAATGGGATCTCATTTTTATAAATATATTGCTTAATGGGAAGTCCCTGTGAATCATATTCAAAATTCTGTTCTATATTACTGTTTTCAAGATAATCTCTTGAAAATATTTTACTAATTTTATTATTTTTATCATACTCACAAACAGATGCACTTACAACTACTGTATCAAACATATAATCTATCTCCTCAACAGGTTGACCAAATCCATTAAACTTTAGATTAACTTTTACAGAAGTATCTCCAATAGAATTAAAAAAAATAATTTGGGAAGTATATAAGCCGGGTTCTGTATAATATATGTAATGACTTTTAATTAAATGAGTAGAAGTAATTGTATAAAACTCCTGATTATTTTTTTCATTTTCATAATAAGCAACACCCCAAAGTGTATCTCCATTATTTAAAATTGTTAAGATAATATCAACTTTGTTATTTTGTTTAAGATTAAGTGATTTACTTATTTCTTTTCCTGATTTATCATAGTATATATTAGCTTTATAGCTACCATTTGAATCAAGATAAATACAATGATAGCCATTTTCAATCATATTATAATCTGAGTCTTGATTATATTCTTTTTTGCAAATTGATTTTATATTTAGCATCCTTAAATTCATACTTGTAAAAAGTATTTTTTCAAAATCAAAATTATTAAGATAATATTGGGAATAGATATTACACGAGACACTTAGGAAGAAAATAAATAGTAATAATTTTTTCATTCTTGTTTTTTAAATAGCTTATAAATGCATATAATTTAGGTTAAGAATTAAGTTATTTTTGAATTGCAAAATTACAATAAATCTTTCCCATTTAGAGTATCAATATTAATATTTTTAATAATATTTGATTAATGGAATTTTTATAAGCCGATCTTGATAAAAATATGCTTTCTGTGGCATCCACAGCTGCCAAAATGATTTCAAATTGCTTCCTGTGGCATCCACAGCAACGAAATTGATTTCAAATTGCTTTCTGTGGCATCCACAGCGACGGTTTTGATTTCAAATTGCCTTCTGTGGCATCCACAGCGACGAAATTGATATCAAATTCGCCTCTGTGGATTTCTATAAATGCCTTTTTATTTCATAATATAGTTTTTAGATACCATATTATGAATACAATGATAAAAATTATAATTCTAATGAAAAATAATTTAAATTCTTTAGACTAATCTTTTTATTTAAGCGTTAAAAAACAAAAGGAATCCGTTAATGAAGTATACAATTCCAAATATCCCAATAACCATACTGATATACCAGAGATATTTACGCTTGATAAGGGCTGCAATGGATGAGAGCAAAATGGCAACTTGCAGGAAGATAACTGCCATGCCAAACGCCGAAGAATGCAATTTGCACTCGTCGCGTTCTGCCTCAAACTTTTTTGCTTCTATTGATATTTGAGCTTTTTCTGCTTCATACTTTTTTACTTTTTTAGCAATAGTATCAATTGCATTTTGATAAATCAGTATATTCCCTTCGTTCTTTACATCTTTAGGAAGCATCTTTTTTTGAATGTTAAGATTTTCTTTTTGTGAATCGAACAAATAAGCCTTAATACTTTTAGCTTCAAAAAAAGCCCATTGGTCAGAGGCTTTTTGTTGGCTCAATAATGATTTAGTGCTGTAGCCACCACCTTTAAATGTTGATAAAGTTGCACAAACTGCAATCAATACTGTTGTGAGAGCTAAATAATTGGTCCATTTTTCTTTTGGTTCGTCTGCCATATATGTTTTTGTTTAAATTTTTTTGACAAAAATATTAAATAATTATGAATTATGAGTTATGAATTATGAATTGCTTAAGAAAACATTAAATCACATTAAAAGTTTAAGATAAGCACAATTTTTTAATCAATATAATAAAAACTTAAAACCAATAATTGCACGTTATCAAACATTCATAATTCATAATTCATAATTCATAATTTAATAAATGACTTTTAAGTCATTTATTATTGTATTATTTTGTATTTTTGCAGTAATATTATAAAAGTTTTGGAAAAATTAAATATCATAATACTAGGTACTACATATCCTTTCAGAGGCGGATTGGCTGCCTATAACGAAAGATTAGCACGCCAGTTTCAGAACGAAGGACATGATGTTAGTATCTACACATTCAAATTACAATACCCTGGTTTTCTGTTTCCCGGCAAAACTCAATATGCTGATTGGGACGCCCCAAAAGATTTAGAGATTAATGTAAAAGTTAACTCTATTAATCCTTTTAACTGGATTAAGATTGGCAGGGAAATTAAAAAACGAAGACCGGATATCCTTATCATAAAATACTGGCTCCCTTTCATGGGACCCTGTTTCGGAACCATTTCCAGGATCGTTAAAAGGAATAATCATACCAAAGTTATAACTATTGTTGATAATATTATTCCTCACGAAAAAAGGATAGCCGATAATATGTTAACTAAGTATTTTGTGAAGCCTGTGGATGGTTTTGTAGCCATGTCAAAGTCGGTTTTAAAAGATATTGAGTTTTTTGACGAAACTAAAGCCAAGTCTTTTTGTCCACATCCTATTTTTGATAATTTTGGGGAAGCTATTCCTCAACAAACTGCTTTAAAAAATATCGGACTTGATAATAATTATTCGTACCTGTTATTTTTTGGATTTATTAGAGGTTATAAAGGTTTGGATTTATTATTAGAAGCTTTCGCTGATGAAAGGTTAAGAAATTATCCTGTAAAGTTAATTATTGCCGGCGAGTTTTATGAAGATTCAAAACCATATCTTGATTTAATTGAAAAATATAAGCTGAATGAATCTTTGGTTTTGAAAACAGACTTTATTCCGGATAATGAAGTTGCAAATTATTTTTGTGCTGCTGATTTAGTTGTGCAACCTTATAAAAATGCAACCCAGAGCGGAGTTACACAAATTTGTTATCATTTCGAAAAGCCTATGCTGGTGACTAATGTAGGCGGTTTGCCCGAAATTGTGCCAAACGGAATAGCAGGTTACGTAGTTGAACCTGACCCAAGAGATATAGCTGACAAATTAGTTGATTTCTATCAAAACAATAAAAAAGAGCATTTTGCAACAGGTATTGCTAATGAAAAGAAAAAATACTTGTGGGACAGAATGACTGAAACTATTTACGATTTATATTATAAAAAATGATAATAAGAAGTAAAGCACCTTTAAGAATAGGCCTTGCAGGCGGAGGAACAGACGTTTCGCCATATTCTGACATCTATGGCGGTGCAATTTTGAACGCTACAATAAGTATGTATGCTTACGCGAATATCGTACCTCGTGATGACAATAAAATTATCATAAGATTAAATGATAAAGATGAAGTTTTTGAATACGATTCTGTTCTTGAACTACCTATGGGCGATAAAGTTGATCTGCTTAAAGCAATTTACAACCGTATCGTAAAAAAATACATCCATAAACCTTTGTCTTTTGAACTTTCTACTTATGTAGATGCGCCTCCGGGGTCGGGTCTGGGCACTTCTTCTACCTTGGTTGTTGCTGTTCTTGGCGCTTTCGCGGAATGGCTTTCGCTACCCTTAGGCGAGTATGATCTTGCGCACTTAGCTTTTGAAATTGAAAGAATTGATATGGCAATGGCTGGTGGCAAACAGGATCAGTATGCTGCAACATTTGGAGGATTTAACTTCATGGAGTTTTATGATAAAGATAAAGTGATTATAAATCCCCTTCGTATTAAGGATAAGGTGATGAACGAACTTGCATACAATATTATATTATATTATACACAAACAAGTCGTAATTCATCTGACATTATTGAGAGGCAACAGAAGAATGTAAGTTCTAAAAGTGAGAAACCTATTGAGGCAATGCATAAATTAAAGGAACAATCTGTCCTTATGAAGGAAGCATTGTTAAAGGGTAAGCTTGATCAAATTGGTGAAATCCTTAATCTTGGGTGGCAATATAAAAAGCAAATGGCTGAAGGCATTACCACAACTTTATTCGAAGATTTGTATGAAACTGCAATTAAAGCAGGAGCTTCGGGTGGAAAGATTTCAGGTGCCGGTGGTGGAGGTTTTATTTTCTTCTATTGCCCCGGAACTACTCGTTATAACGTAATTAAAGCTTTAGATAAGTTTGGTGGAAGTGTGCAACGATATGAGTTTACCAAACAAGGCTTAGAAACCTGGACGATTGATTAATCTTATAAAACTTTAGAAAATACTTTCTCAAATTAAGAACAATTTGAAGCAATCTAAATAAAAATTTATCAAAAATTGCTTTAATTCTTTTAAATTAATGAAAACGTCGTGCCAGACGATGGATTTATCTCTAAATAGAATAAAAAACATTATTGTTGAAGAACAGCGCTTTGCGAGCTAGCGAAAATAAAAGCATCACCAAACAACGTTGTTTGGTCTTGGCGAAAAAAAAAGTATCATCAAACAACGTTGTTTGGTCTTGGCGAAAATAAAAACATCATCAAACAACGTTGTTTGGTCTTGGCGAAAATAAAAACATCATCAAACAACGTTGTTTGGTCTTGGCGAAAAAAAAAGTATCATCAAACAACGTTGTTTGGTCATGGCGAAAATAAAATCATCATCAAACAACATTGTTTGGTCATGGCGAAAATAAAAACATCATCAAACAACGTTGTTTGGACTTCGCCAAAATAAAATCATCACAAAACAACGTTTTTTACTTCTTCTAATTTTTTTCGCGCCAAG
>CAIWDQ010000307.1 GCA_903911455.1 uncultured bacterium | reverse complement strand
CACCAACTATAGGCGCTTTTGAAGTTACATTAAATTTGAATATAGATGTATATATTTCCAATGTGTTTCAATCTAGTTATACTACTTTGAAAAATGTTTTTGACAAAATAAATATAGGTACACATACCGGAGGCATTGAAATTAGAGTAAAAGCCAGTACAACTGAAATAGCTTCCGCTGTTCTATATCAGAGTGGATACACAAGTACAGGAGGTACTTCTAATTATAGCTCAATTAAAATTTATCCTGTTAATTCAGGTATAACTATAGGAGGTAATTTGAATGCTTCTCTTATTGATTTGAATGGGGCTGATAATATAACAATTGATGGAAGAGTTAATGCAACAGGTATTACTAAAGATTTAATATTGGATAATACCTCAACAGGCAGTAATGCTAATACAATACGGTTTTTTAATTCGGCAGAGAATAACACTATAAAATACAGCACATTGAAAGGTTCGGGAGTATATAGCGCCATAGGAGTAATATATATTTCCGCTTCATCATCAGGGAATGGTAATAATGGTAATACTATAACATATAACGACATTACTTGTAGTGGTACGAATCGCCCCAATAACTTAATGTATTCATATGGAACATCAGGTCGGGAAAACAGTAATATTACTATTAGTAATAATAATTTTTATAATTTTATTAATTCAGGCGCCTCATCAAATGGAATTCAAATAGGAGGATATTGTAATACATGGACTGTATCTGGGAATAGTTTTTATGAGACAACTACTGTTACCCCAACAGGTGCTTATACTTATGAACCAATCCGAATAACTACTACCACCAATCATCTTATTACAGGCAACTACATTGGAGGAAGTGCACCTTTGTGCTCAGGAACTTTAACAGTTAATGCAAATACGATACATTATTTCTGTGGAATTTATGTGAGTGGAGGAACTGGAAACCCTTGTGTTGTTCAAAATAATATTATTTCAAATATATATTACACCAGTGTTCAAAGTAATCCATGGGATGGCATATTTATATATTCAGGTGATGTTAATGTCATCGGAAATACCATTGGAGCAACTACTGGAACAGGTTCGATAACCATTACAACACCTTTGCCTGCAGCAACTACAACTTTAAGTGGAGCAGGTGGCGGTATA
This sequence comes from uncultured bacterium, assembly GCA_903911455.1. GTDB lineage: Bacteria > Bacteroidota > Bacteroidia > Bacteroidales > JACABE01 > JBAXLO01. The sequence continues at coordinate 7,855 of CAIWDQ010000307.1, read as the reverse complement.
AGCAGTACAATAACTATCATAGGAGGTGGTAGTGGTTATACCACAACTACTCCTGTTATTACATTTTCTCAACCTCCCACAGGAGGAACAATGCCAACTGCAACGGCAGTGATGAGTGGAAACGCTGTAAATAGTATTACAGTTAATACTCCAGGGAGTGGATATATTACTGCTCCCAACGTAATTTTTGATGGTCAATCAAACAATTATTCTACATCGCATGGAATAATTAACAATAGTATAGGAACAGTTTTGATTAGTAATAATAATTTCGGTTCAATTACTACAGCAGCCTCAAACTACTACACACATGGTTTTGAAACCACTTATAATAGAGGTGCCACAGGAACCACAACATATTCAAATAATCTAATAGGTAGTTTGACTACACCAAATAGCATAAATATTAGCTCTTCAGGAAATATTGCACTCCAAAAGGAAGATTTCTATGGATTTTATAATGCAAGTGGTGGTACAGTTATAGTTACAGGCAACACAATACAAAATGTTACAAATGCTTATTCTGGTGCTAATACCGGTTCGAGATGCAGACCAATTGCTTCAGTTGCAGGTTCGGCTACAATTCAGAATAATACTATTAAATATATTACTTGCTCTAGTAGTCAAAATGGAACTATCACAAATGCTACTCTAATAGGAATTACAGTTTCTTCTACCTTAGATGGTACAACTCAAACAATTTCGGGTAATACTATTTCGAACTTAATAAACTTAAGTTCTACGGCTACTGTTAATTTGTATGGTATTTATTATTCGGGCGCAAATTCGGGAACTAATAATATTACAGGAAACTTTATACACAGTCTTTCATTATCATCAAGTAATACTAGCAGCGAAACAGATGGTATTTATCTTTATAATGGATTAACTACAAGTTCGAACAACATAATTAATTTGGGTGTAGGAATAGCCACAGGATATAAAATAAATGGCATTTTTGATGCAAGTGGAGCTACAAATAATAATAATATTTACTTTAATTCTATTTATATAGGTGGTACAGCCTCCGGAACCACTTCTAATACTTCTGCTTTATATAATAATGCAAATACTTCAAACCGAAACTATCGTAATAATATTTTTTATAATGCTCGTACAGGAGGTTCTTCAGGATTGCATTATGCAACCATATTATCGGGAGTAGCCAATTCTACTATTGATTATAACGATTATTTTGTAGCTGGTTCTACTCTTGGCAAGATAGGGAATCTTGATAAAGTAAACTTAGCCGCATGGAAATCAGGAACCCTTCAAGATGTAAATAGCTTATCAATTAATCCTTGCTTTACAAATGCGGGCAGCACCAATGTTCTTGATTATTACACGTCAGCTAGCTTGCCAGCTGTTTCCATCGCAGGTATTCTTACAGATTATTCCGGGCTTACAAGAGGAGTTACTCCAAAAATAGGAGCATTAGAAATTAACAATTATACATGGCAAGGTGGCACAAGTAATGACTTCGGCACTGCTAATAACTGGTCAGGGGGAGTAGTGCCACCCGGAGGAGCTGACATTTATTTTGCAGCATTGCCATCAAATAATTGCGTATTAGATCAAAATAGAACTGTAGGGAAAATCATCAACACTCAATCTACTTATAAATTAGTTGTGAATGGAAAGCAACTTACAGTAAATGATTCATTGAAATTTACTGATGGTGCACAAATAGACGCTTCTGCACCATCATCTAAAGTTGTTTTTGCAGGAACCTTGGCACAATTTATTCCTACTACTGCTTTTGTTAGCAATACCATTGATTCGTTAACAATAAATAATGTAAACGGCTTATCATTAAATGGAGATTTTACAATAAATAAAGGCATTGCACTTATTGCAGGTAATTTTGCCATTGGTCCAAATACTTTAACTTTCAATGGAGTTGTTACTGCAATGTCAGGAACGGTATCTGGAGGTATTTCTACAAATATGATTATTGGGGGTTCGGGTGCAATTATTAATATGCCTTCATTTGTACTCAATAATTTAACAATAAATCGTGTAAGTGGTGTTAGTTTATATGGCGATGTAAACATATTAGGGACATTAACTTTAACAAACGGAACATTTTATATTGGATCAAACACCTTAACAATATCAGGTAGCTCACCCATAAGAACAAATGGTACAATTGATGTAAACAATGCCGGAGCAACTTTAGTATTTAACAATAGTTCTGCAATATCGCTTCCCACATCAATATTTACAATTGGAGTTAATAATCTAACTTTAAATGGAGCAGGAGGCATTACTGCTAGTAGCGATTTTACTGTAAATGGTGTTTTAAATCTTGCCGCGTCAAATCCTTCTTTAGTAAAGGGGTTACTAGATATGGGAGCTAATACTCTTACTATGGGAGCAAATGCGACTACTATTGGATACGGAGATGTTACAGGAATAGTAAAACGCACCTCATTTGTTGCTAATATTCCTTATACCTTCGGTAATCAGTTCACCACTCTAAATCTCGCTGCAGGTGGTATTATCCCAAGTGATATTAGCTTTAAAATTGTATTATCACACTTAAATCTCACAGGAATAACAAATGTGAACCGATATTATGATATCATTACAAGTAGTAGCAATATAAATAACAGCTCAAAAGCGACCCTAAATCTTCATTATCTTATCGGTGAATTGAATTCAGCGACAATAGGTAATATGGATTTATATGATGAGCACAACCCACTTGGCCCTTCAACTCATATGGATGATCATGGACGTTCTAATGATAATGCAACTATAGGTATAGAAGATCATTGGGTTGGATTAAGCAATTTATCTATAAGTTACATTGTAAGTTCCAGTTGGGATGCTAAATATTGGACATTGGGAACGTCTACTACTGCAAATACTCATACTTGGATAGGAGCAGTTAGTATTAGTAGTACTGACTGGAATGACAATGGCAATTGGAATGGAGGTACACCTGATGATCCAAGTGATCGTGTAATCATACCTATTGTATCAAACAATAATTATCCAGTTTTAACATCTAATATTTCAATTGGGAGTTTGTCAATAATGTCTGGCACTTTACTATCTGCCGGTAATTATACAATTTCAATAAATGGAGCAGCCGGAGCCTGGGAAAATGCTGGGACTTTTAATGCTGGAACAAGCACTGTTATTTTTACAAATGCTAATGCTACAATGGCCGACCCGACTAATTTCTATAATGTGACTGTTGCCGATGGAGCATCACTGTCATTAGGAACAAATAATATGATGAGAATAGCAGGTATACTTTCTCTGTCTAATACAGGCATCTTAAATGCTGCAAGTAATAATAACACTATTGAATATAACGGAACATCTACTCAAACAATAATAAACCCTAACAGTAATCCAAGCGGATATTATAATCTTATTTTAAGTGGTAATGGAATAAAATCATTACCATATACCCCGCTAAATATTAAAGGTTATTTGCTATCAACGGGAACTGTTTCTACAACAGCTAATAATTCTATTACTGTTGGAGGAGATGTAACGATTGAACAAGGGGCAACATTTATAACCGGTGCTTATAATCACATCCTTAAAGGAAACCTCCACAACCAAGGTGCTTTTACTTTTACTAGTGGTAACACTATTACCATGAATGGTTCTTCTAATCAAATGATAAATGGTGGTATAACTACAGATTTTTATAACCTGATAATAAATAATAGCAGTGGTTTAAACTTGCTTACAAATGCAAATGTGAACAATATACTTACACTTAATAATGGAAATCTTAACCTTGGATCAGATACGTTAGGTATAAACGGAACAATTAGTAAAACTTCAGGTTTTATTCAGGCGACAGCAACTTCTTCACTAAGTTTTGGTGGCTCTGTTGCTTTAACTCTACCAAACAACTTATTTGCTTCCACTCCTTTAATCAATAATCTTACTATCAATAGAAGCGGTGGCGTTACTTTAGGGAATCAAAACATGTGTGTTAACGGGATTTTGAATCTTACATCAGGAACTTTTAATATTGGAGCAAATACATTAACAATAAATGGAAGTTCACCAATTAGAAATAGTGGGACAATAGATGTAAATGATGACAATGCAACTTTGATTTTTTCAAATCCAGATGCAATTGTATTACCAGCAGGTATTTTTAGTAGTAACGTAAATAATCTCTCAATAACAGGGACTGGTGGAATTACTGCATCAAGCGATTTTACTATTAATGGCATTTTGAATTTACAAAATTCTAATCCATCTGATATAAAAGGAAGTTTAGATATGGGAGCTGACACACTTACTATGGGTGTATTTGCCACTACGATTGGCATTGGTGACGTCACAGGTTTTGTTAAACGAAATTCATTTTTAGTAAATACTCCTTATACATTTGGCAACCAATATACAACAATTAATCTAGCTGCTGGAGGAACATTTCCAAACAGAATATGTGTGAATATAGTATTAACTCCTACTCACGCATGGAAATCAGATGCTATCAATCGCTACTATGATATTTCACAAACTGGAGGTGATAGCTCTACACTTACAGTTATAAATCTACATTACTTAGATAGCGAGTTAAATGGAGCTAGTAAAAGTAATTTGGATGTTTTTGATTACCACATAATTCAAACTCTTAATTTAGATGACCACGGTCGTTCCAATGATGATATTATTAATAATTGGGTGGGAGTAGCCAATAGAAAGCTTACCTACATTGCTCCAAAATCAACTTTCCCAAGTAAGTATTGGACTCTAAGCACTTCAACTTCAGCTAGCTTTACCTGGCTTGGCGCTAACAGTTCGGATTGGACAAATGCTGACAACTGGGTTGGTGGAGTTCCTCATTCTGGTAATCACGCATTTATTCCTGATGCAAGTACCAATTTATTTAGCCCAACCTTACCGAATGTAGACACAACTACATTGGGCTCACTTACTATTGAACCTGGAGGCGTTTTAAATGTTGCAGGTGGAAATCCAAAATTAACATTAAATGGTAGTGTGGGTGCATGGGATAATATGGGCACTTTCAACGCTGGCAACAGTACTGTTATTTTTAATAATGCAAATGCTACTACATCCGACCCGACTAATTTCTACAACGTTACTATAGCTAATGGAGCTAAATTGACATTAGGTACAAATAATATAATGAGAATTGCAGGTACTTTAACTTTAGAAGGAATAGGTATTTTAAATGCTGCTATTAATGAGAACATTGTTGAATTCAATGGTAGTACTCCCCAAAATATTCCTAATCCAAATGGAAGTACCCCCGGCTATCATAATTTAATATTAAGTGGTTCGGGAACTAAAACATTACCCCCTACTCTTGATATTGTTGATGAATTTATTAATAATGCCTGTACTGTTGATTTCGGAACTGGAGAAGTAAGATTAGATGGCAATTCACTTTATGGACAAGCAATTAGTGGAACTTCCTCCTCAACATTTTATAATTTAACGCTTAATAATTCAGGCTACGGTGCTACTTTAAATGTAAATTCGGTAGTTTCTCATACCCTCACTTTGACTAATGGAAAACTAACAATAGGTAATTATGACCTGATTCTTGGTAGTTCAGCAAATATATCAGGAAGTAATAGTAATAATTATGTTATTACCAATGGGATTGGATCATTAAGCCAAAGAGTAATTAATAATGTTACTAATGTTAACTTCCCAATTGGTCTAGAAAATGATTATCTGCCAGTAAAAATTCAATTAGATGGCACTTCAACTCCAGATGACTTTAAAGCCAGAGTTAACACGGGACTTTATACAGTATACAACAGCAATGATTTACCAACAAGCTCAAGTATTGTCAATAGAGTTGTTACAAATACATGGTATCTGAAAGAAGGCTCCTCTGGGGGAAGCAATGCAACAATTACTTTTCAATGGAATGCTAATGATCAGTCATCTAATTTTGATTATACAACAAGTAATATAGCACATTATACTTCTGGTGCATGGAATTATTGTCCGAGTTTATCAGCTATTTCGAATAGTGGTATTTATACACAAACAGTTAGTGGCATCAATTCTTTTTCACCATTCGGTATTTTTGACCAACAAATAAGTGGTACTATTAAATATTATAATGAAGCTAACACACTTATTACTTCTGGTGTTTCCTTAAGCTTATATCAAAATGGACATTTAGTTAGTTCAACGCCCAGTTTAAGTGGAGGCACTTATACTTTTACAGGAGTTTCTCCAGGCACATACGAATTAATAGCAAAGTCCTCAACTTCTACTGAAGGTGCTGTTAATGGAACCGATGCTGCTCAGATAAATGCAGCACCAAGCATAATAAACGCTCAATACCCTATTGAAAAAGTCAGATTCTACGCTGGTGATGTTAAAGGAGACGGTGGCGGAGCTCCTAATAACACCCTTAACTCTCTGGATGCTCAAGCCATAATGAATAATTTTGTGAATGGCTCTTCATTTGAGCGATCAACTTATTCAGGACAGAACTGGATATTCTGGAAGACGTGTGATGTAGTGTGTAATAATACTGCTCCATGTCAATTATATCCAACGTTTACACTTGATGCAAATAGTGATATAAAGAATGCAAATTTATATGCATTATGCAATGGTGATTTTAACATGAGTTTTGTGCCGGGTTCAGTTAAATCTACTTGTGAAAATATAAGCCTGACAACAACTAATGAACTAAAAATAGATAATTCAAATACAATAGAACTTCCTATTCGTACATTTTACGCCTATAATATTGGTGCAGTTTCTCTCATCCTTAATTTCCCTTCTGAAATATTAGATGTAACAGATGTTACTATGAACAATCCAAATAATGGAAGTGTACAATGGGCTAGTAATGATAATGAACTTAGGATAGGATGGTATTCAACTATTGCGCTACATTTGAATGCTGGAGATACACTACTTACTTTACATTTAAAACTCAAAACTACTAATAGTAAAGAAAGTTCTATCCAATTTAATTTAGCTTCTATTCCGTTAAACGAACTTGCTGACGGGAACTACAAAGTTATCAATAATGCTAAACTTGAAATAGCTACTGTTAAATTATCTTCTTCAACTTTGCAGAATGAAAATGGTGATTTAATTTTAAGCAATCATCCTAATCCTTTTAATGAAGCTACTATAATCAATTACACATTGCCTTTAGATGGAAAAGTAACATTAGAAATTTATGATTATCTTGGGAAATGTACTAAGACTATTGTAAATGAAACCCAAGTTAAAGGGAAGCATGAAATTCTTTTTAATAGTATTAATTTACCAACAGGTATTTATTTTGCTAAACTAAGTTTAAAGAACGAGAATAATGAGATTTTTCAAAATCTTAAGCTTATAAATTACAAATAATAACTTAAAGCTAAAATTGCTTTTAACATAGGTAACGATTAACTAATGCATTTCTTCATTTCCCAAACTATTATTAAAGTAATTAATAACTTTATCTGAGATATTATTAATCTGATAAAAATTTATATGATTTTGTAAAGAGCTTCTCAGTAACTTAGGGAAGGGTTTTGTAATTGATTCAAAATAATACCTATTGAAAATCCACATTGCTATATTTCATCTTATCATAATCCTTTTGAAACCATACAAATTCCTACTGATATATGGTAAAACGAGATTTGTATTATAAGTTTATTATAATATACTCATTATAGTTTGAAAAATTATCATCTTCTGATACCAGTATTTGTTTTTCTAAATAAAATAAAAGTAAAAATAATTATTGAACTTGCGTTTGTATTGATTATTATAGTACATTTGTGAAAAAATTTAATTTCTCAAAATTACTCCTTAATTAACATGACATAACTTTTTTGAAACACTAAAAAGTTCATGTTTTAAGCCTAAT
>CAIWDQ010000306.1 GCA_903911455.1 uncultured bacterium | reverse complement strand
TGTATCGCACCTTTTTAGATCTTATATTCAGTTAATGCTTCTTTAATAACTTTTCTAAAGTTAACTAAATAACTTTTACATCCTCTAGTACAGTAGATAAGTATTTGTTAACAGTTTTGTAGCTTAATCTTGATATAAAGTTTTATAATTATTGTCCCAGCCCGGAAGCTTTCCTTTAACATCAAGTTCAACAGCAGGATTTTTACCACCAATATTTAATAACCTTAATAAACCCGTATTTATATATGGATTTTTTTCAGGATTAAAAGTCTCTCCGGTATCCTTTGTCAACTTATCATCATCGCAACCATTATAGTAAGCTTCTTTTTTCTGTTTATTATAAAGAGCTACTGAATAAGGTATTGCATATTTCTGTTTCAATCTGGCAAGCTCATAAGCTTTTTCAAGCAAATTAAATTCACTCTCATCAATACCATTTGATAAGCCTAACTGATAAGCTCTTTCAGGAGTCAATCCCTGTAAAAACATTTCATCAATCAAAGAATCACCAAAGCCGAGTCTTACCAACTCCTGAACTGCCCCAAAACCTCCAAGAATTGCATATTCTATTTCAGGTTGGTTGTAATTTTTCTTAGTTCTTAAAACATTTTCTCTTAATAGAGAATCAAACTCAACACCTTTAATTATAAGGTCAAACCTTTGATTTAAGAAATAAGTAAATTCAGCACCTCCACCCCATTTTTCACCAAAAGCACCAATAGTCCACATAGGCGACTCCTGAACAAAACGGAAAAGTTTCATGCCCGCTTTTGTGAAATAAGAAGCCTCATCCTCACCTAAAAATTGATAGCCTTTCTTAGCATCAAACCAACCTTTGTTAAATTGCCTTGCATCAGCACCCAACATCCGCATACCAGTTCCGGAAGCTGTAAATAACAAAGCACCTAATAATCCCTTTTCATATAAATCAACCGACACTCCTATAGCATGATCCAACTCATCAAGCGTGTTTTTATTCCAAACATTTCCACGCAAAGGATTATCGAAAATAATAGAAGCTACACGATCTTTTTTGGAAGGATAAACATAACGAAGATCATTATAATAAATATCCATCTCAGCTGTAACAAAATTTCTAAAGCTAACTGGCGTTGAATAAATACGGCCATAACCTAAAAGATTAATCCAACCATTCTTTTTCATAGTTGCAAGAAGAGAAGGAATCCCTTTACGGGGACCAATTTTTCCATCAATATCATAAAGATCTGCACAATCAGGATTTTCAATTGCAGCTTTTTTAACTAATGCACTAAAACTATCGATACCAAAATGATTTAAGAAACCATCAATGATTTCGCATAAGCCATATTTAAATCTAAGGCCAACTTTGGTAGCTGCATTAATATCAGCTGCTGTAGCGTAATTATCCTGAATTAAATCTAAACCATAAAGCAAAATCGGGATAACATAACGCCTAAAAGTTTGCCCACCTTTATCATTTGATTCAGCTATCCTTATCAGTCCTTCAATACTTTTAATAGTAGAATCTCTATGATCTTGCGCATCTGCTTCATATAAAGACCAATATTGATTATAATCTATTTCTTTTATATCAACATAAGTCTTACTTTTAGGATCATACGCTTTAATAGGTTTCTCACGGTTTGGCTTTCCATCCCATTTGAAAAATCCTTCTTTCTCAGCATTATAAATTCCTATCTTACCTGATTTTTCTAAGTCTTCAATCCAAGAGGGATAATGTTTATTTTTCTGATTATAAATTGATCTTAATCTATCGTGAGCAGGCAAAGCTTTGCCTAAATGTTTTCCGCTTTCAGTATAAGGCATGTGGCCGGTTCTGTCAAGAACTTCAAAAGGATTTGCAGTCAGTTTAGCGAATACCTGGGGCAATTCCACAAGATCCTGACCGGTTTTTATATCCCAGCTAATTATAGCACCCATCCCCTGAAAAATTGGGTCAGCAACATAACCATGATGATCATTTCTTAATGCAATAACTTTCTTTTCTAAAACTTGCTCAGCAAATGCAACACCAATAATATAAGTGGCTTCAGTTGCATATTTACCTTTCATTACATCAAATAAACGATTCGCATGAAAAGGGAAGTACCCATGACCTGTTAAGAATTTATCTCTTAAAAAATTGTCATTAAAAAGTATTGCAAGCTCTTCGGTAGTATGAGAAGACGTATTTGAAAATACAAGTACTAACTTTTCAGGATCAGAATACTTCTCTATATTTTCGAAGATACCTTTTTTGATATCAATTCTTTCGGTAGCAACTTCCCAAATGATTTCGGCATTACGTAGCGTTTTAAAATCATCAGTATAAGTAACTCTTTTAAGAAATGCATTGAATTGTTCTTCAACAATCCTTCCACTTCCTAAAAGTCCCTGAAAATAATTTTTAATATCATTCTGAGCACGATTAAGTGATTTCTCAGAAATATCGATAAAAACAACATTGTAATTTGTTTTATTAAGAATATCAATACCAATGCCGGTTCCCATAGTTCCTGAACCGATAAGTGTAATATTTTTAACACTATTTAATTTTGAAATTTCTTTTTGCAATAACTTATTGCCGTATGAAAAACATGTTCCCATAATTCTTTTTTTGATTTCGGTTTATCGTTATATATTCAATTAAATGATCTCAATACTAACTGCTCCACCTTGTCCACCACCTATACAAGCCGAAGCAATACCTGTTTTCTTGTTCCTTCTCTTCAATTCATAAACAAGATCAGTAACAATACGTAGGCCGGTTGCAGCAATATTATGCCCAATTGCAACAGCTCCACCATTAACATTTGTTTTTTCTCTTGGAAGTTTTAATTCTTTTTCAACACCAAGATATTGTGCTGCAAATGCTTCATTGACTTCAAAAAGATCAATATCAGATATCTTTAAATTTAATCTTTTTAATAACTCTTTTACAGCAGGCACCGGACCTTGCCCCATTATAGTAGGATCAACAGTCGAAAACTGATATCCTGTAATCTTAGCAAGGTAAGGAATTTTATTTGCATCAGCATACTCTCTATCCATCAGCATAATTGCGGAAGCACCATCACTTATCTGACTTGAAGTACCGGGAGTTACTAAGCCTTTTGGACCTAAAAGAGGTCTTAAGTTCTTTAATTCATCCAAACTAATATCATATTTTGTACCTTCATCTTTCCATACACAAAGAGCGTTTCCTGCTTTATCAACTGTGTTTACAGTAAATATCCCACCTAAATAGTTATTATTTTTATCAGGTTTAGCAAAGCGGTTCCATTGTTTTGATTGCGCTTCTTTAGCACGCATATGACTAAGATAAGAAAAATCATCGCAATCTTGTCTGGTAATACCTAACTGAGCACCATATAAGTCAGCCGTCTTTGGCATTAATGTATTAAAAAGATTATGATTAAACCCTTCTAATAAATAATCTTTTAAAGGAGCATCTTCAAAGTCCCAAACACCATCTTTCTTCCTTCTTCCCTGATGAATAAGATTAGTTTGCGACATATTTTCAGTTGCAAAAGAAATGATGCAATTCATCTTGTTTCCATTATCAGCTGTAAGAAGATCATAAGCATCAGCTATTGTTTGAAACCCGGTTCCGCAGATCCTAAGAGTTGTTTTACCAGGTGCAACATTAAGATTATCTGTATCATTATACATCTTTGCAACACGCATAGCCACATTTCGAGGTAGGTATATCTGCTGATTTTGAGAATCAATATAAATCATACCAGCAACTAACTGATCAATTTTTATCTTCTTTAAATCAATTTTAGAACGATCTATTACTTCTTTAACTGCAAGTACCGCCAAATCTTCAGCAGGAAGATCATTATAAAAACCACCATGTTTACCAATTGGTGTTCGGGCTGCATTTACAATTACTACTTCTTTTTGTTTCTTAGCCATAATTAAATTCTTTCTTTACAATATATTAAACTAATTCTTTATTTTAGTCTGAATAATAATTTATGATTTTGTTTTATTAAGATTTAAAAGTACACATCCCCAAGCAGCTAATATTTGTGATTGATCAGGGCTTACACAATCTTCATAACGTTTTTTAAATAAGGTAAGGATCATAGGATGATTAGCAGGAATTCCTCCGGTAATAATCAATGTATGCTCAATTAGAGACATTTCCATACATCTATCCACAATAGAGTTATAAATGCCATGAATAATGTTTGGCAATTTATTCCCGTTTTTAATTAAACCAATAATTTCTGAAACTGCAAAAACAGTACAATAACTATTGATTTTAATATTATCAGTAGCTTGTTCAGCATATTCTTTAAATTCAGAAGGAGGAACATCCATCCTAAATGCTATTTCTTCAAGAAAAGAGCCTGTACCTGCTGCACATTTTCTATTAACTTTAAATTTTTCAACTATCCCTGCCTCAGTTATTTTTACATATTTTGTATCTTGTCCACCAATATCAATTATTGAACAATTTTTCTTATACATTGTATATATAGCCTTAGCTAAAGCTGTAATTTCTGAATTTGTAACGGTAGGTAAATCTAATTGTTCCCTGCCATATCCACAAGTATATACAGGATATTCTATTTTATGACTTTCTGAGAATTTATCAATTATTTTTTGAGATGCTTTATTAAAGTCAAAACCTGTTTTCACTACATAGCTATCGATAATCTTACCTTCTGTATCAACAAGTACACCTTTTGTATAAGAAGAGCCTAAATCAATACCTACTTTATGCATTTGCGGCTAACTGATCAATAAATGTTTCTATTGCAATAATGCTTTGTTCTTCGCTATAACATCTGGAATCACATAAATCTCCGTTAATTTCAAGATATGGAATCTTGGTTTTAACAGCTAATCTGGTTTGCAAACCAAATCTATTATTTGAATTCCTTGGGCATGTTTTTGAATCATGATAAATAATACCATCAATGGAAAAATCATTAATAAGATTTTCTAAAACCTTTTCCTTTTCATCATCAGCTCTAACAATAAACAATGCACAATAAGCATAAGCAGATGACATAAAAGGATCTGCGGGATCGAGGCTATCAAAGATCCAACTATTGCAATATGTTGAAGCTACAATACAAGTATCCAGATTTGCAAAAAGTTTTGACATACTACTTAATTTATACCAAAGAGGCATACCATCCCAATAAATCCTGAATTGCTCATTAGGTATTGAACTGTTATTATTTTTAATTTTCTCTTCTAATTCAGCTAATAATATCTTATAGTAATCTACAGCATATTGAGTACCTCTCATTACAACAATCGGACCCATATGTATTACAGAGTCAAAGAAATTAATGGGTGATGGTTTATGTTTAGCTGTTTCCAGAATCTTTCGCCAAAGAACACAACCTTCATGAGATAACCTAACTGTTTCCCTGAATTTATCAATATCAAACTTTTGATCTGAAACTTTCTCAAGTTCAGGAATTAGTTCTTTAAACTGTTCAGCAATATTATTAATGATAGTAGGAGTAAGTTCTTTTAAAGAAAGAGGAGTATGAATCCCTAAAATTGGAACATTAAAATGACGTGCATAAAAACTGAACCAATCGTTAACTTCTTTACATTGATTTGTATTGTAAACTAAAATATCAGGTTTAGGGACTGATTTAAATCCACTCTTTTGCAAAGGAGTTTCGTTTAAAAGAAATGCACCAATATCGGTAGTGAGATACGAACAAATATCAGGAGAATACCCATGAGCAACAGCAACCGGGATATATTTATCAGCCATTTTAGATGCACCAAGCATAGCTCCATGATTCTCGGGGAAATAAACTTCGAATCCCATTGAATATAATATCTCGGCAGGACCGACACTTGTACACCATGCAATCTTTTTATTTCCGGTCAAACTTGCTTCATTTAATCTTCCAAAATAACCATCCATGGTTTTACGAAGATCATTAACACTATTAAGTTTAGCAGGTTCTTTTTTAATATCGTTCATTAATTATACTTGAATTAAGATTTTATTTTATAAATCTAACTTAGCAATTTTTCCAGATAGCTTGTCTTTTTTCAAGGAAAGAGTTTATCCCTTCATTTGCATCATTAGTTTCCATAAGTTCATTTACAAACATATCTGTAAAGGCAGGTAAGTTTTTCATTAAGAAAAAATCAAACGAAGCACGAGCAGCTTTTGTAGCATATCTTAATGAAGATGCACTTTTCCCAATGATATACTTTTTAATCCAATTGTCCACTTCAATTTCCAGTGTTTCTTTATCTTCATAAATCTCATTAACAAGCCCAAGTTGTTTAGCTTCTTCACCTGATATTATTTTACCTGTTATTAGCAATTCTTCAGCTTTTACATTACCTATTTTTAATGGTAAAATTGTAGAAGCAGGTGGTGCAAATACTCCCAGAATAATCTCAGGTTGCCCTATCTTTGCAGATTTATCTGCAAAAATAAAATTACAAACTAAAGGTAATTCAAAGCCACCACCTAAACATTGTCCTGAAATTTTAGCTAAGGTTGGAATGTGTAATTCAACAATTGTAAAGAAGATTTTATGAAAACAGTCTAACATTTCAGCTGCTTTCTCTTTTGTGTGTTCTTCAACACTTGCACCATAAGAGAAATTCTTTCCTGCACCTTCGAATGTAATTAATTTAATATCTTTTTTTGTTTTAAATGAAGTTAAAACCTCAATTAATTCTTTCATCATAATATTATCTAATACATTCCCTTTACCATCATCAAGTATGATTTTAACTACTGTATTATCATACAAATATTCAACTCTTATTTTTTCCATATCTAATATATATTATGAAATCTTAGGTGCTATTGTTGAGAAGACCTCTTCATTCCATTCATGACCCTTTGCAAGCATCTGACGAAGTTTAATAAAATCAGCTTCTCTATTATCTTTTGGGCCATCATTAAAAGCCCTGAAACCTGATTTACCTTCAGTCATCATATTAAGAGCAAGCCATTCTCTATTGCTTTCTTTATTTTTATCCCAATGTTCCAGCTTCTTCTTTCTTAAAGAATTAATTGTTTTACTAAGACAGTTAGGCATTAAATATAAGAGCTTTGTACAAAGTTTTTCTACCGCTTCATCAAGAGCAGAAAGATCTACTACTCCAGATTTCATAATTTCTTTTGCTTTTGCAAGATCTTCACCTGATTTCATCTTACCATAAATGATTTCTCCCTTTTCGTTTACCCATTTATCAGTATAAACAAGTGGGTTTGGGATATATTCCCCATTTACTTTTACAGCAGGAACTACTTCGGTAAGTAAACCATAACGAAGTGCCTCATGTGCTGACCATGGATCGCACACAGTACAAGAAAACATTGCATTTTCGATTCCAACAAATAAATGAAGAAAATCAGTAGAGCCGCCATCAGGAGCACTACCATGCTTAGGTCCTGCTTGTCCGAAACGAGCTAAGTCCTGTGCTATTGAAAAATCACAAGCCATACCTATTTCCTGTCCACCTCCTATTCTCATACCATTAACACGGCAAATAACAGGTTTATCACTCATCAAAATAGATGAAACCATATCATTAAACAAACGCATATATTGCTTATATTCCTGAGGATTTCCTGCATAATATTCAGCATATTCCTTAGTATTACCTCCCGTACAGAAAGCTTTATCACCAACTCCGGTAAAAACAACAGACACTACACTTCTGTCATTAGATGTTTCGCGCATTGCCAGAATCACTTCTTTTACAGCATTAGTTGTATACGAATTAAATTGAGAAGGATTATTAAGAGATATCCATGCATTATATAAACCTTCAACTGGTTTACCAAATTTATCAAGACAGGGTCTTTTTTCAAATAATATTTCTTTATAATCTGTATTAACTAAATTATGGTTTGCTAACATAGTTTTTTTTATTTAATGATTT
>CAIWDQ010000305.1 GCA_903911455.1 uncultured bacterium | reverse complement strand
GATCTCAACAATAAATTCATACGGTAGTAATTCTTTTGGAGCCTATTATTTTATTGATAAATTAGAAATAAATCAGATAAAATTACAGATAAAAGGAGATACAACAATTTGTAAAGGTAGTCCTGCTGTTTTAAAAACAGTTGGTGATAGTATTGTTAAATGGGTAAATGTACTTACTCCTACAACTATTATAGCTACTGATTCGATGATTACTGTATCACCACTTATAACTACAACATATAAAGGATATACAAATACAGACACTGCTTATTTTACCGTTCAAGTTGTAACTAACCCATATGTAAATTTAGGTAATGATACCAGTTTTTGTGCAGGAAATCCTTTAACTTTAAATGCAGGTAATACAGGACTAACTTATTTGTGGAATACAGGGGCTACCTCACAACAGATCAGTGTTACTACTGCCGGTTCCTATTCTGTTAAAGTTACTAATAGCACTGGATGTATTGGAAGAGATACAATAAATGTTAGCCTTGTGAATCCGATTGCAAATTTCAGTAGTCCTGATACAATATGTGTGATTACAAGTTTTAATATTCAAAATCTTACAACATGTGGTAGTACTTATTACTGGAATTTCTGTTCTGGCAATTTATCTACTAATCCTATAGGTGTAAATATGGGAAATTTAGGAAATCTAAGTGGTCCTGTATATTCTTCGATTGCAAAGGATGGTAATAATTATTATGTATTTATTACAAATAATATTAATGGAACTTTTGTAAGGCTGGCTTTTGGAAATAGTTTGATAAATACACCTGTTGCTACTAATTTAGGGACACTGGGTGTTATGAGCCAGTATACAGAAGGGATTCAAGTAAAAAAAGATAGTGTTACCGGTAATTGGTATGGATATGTTACTGGTGGCTTAAATAATTATCTTGGCAGAATAAGTTTTGGTACAAGTCTGGCTAACATTCCTACTATGGTTAGTTTAGGTAATGTAGGCGGTTTATTAAGTTATCCACATACAATATATCTTTTTAGAGAAAATAATAATTGGTATGGTTTGATAGGGAACTATACTGGAAGTACAATCTTAAGGTTATCATTCGGAAGTAGTCTGGCTAATACACCAACCATTGTAAGCTTAGGAAATGTAGGAGCTATGAATGGGCCTGTTGGTCTATGTCCAATATTAAGCAATGGGACATGGTATCTTTTTGTTGCTAATAAAGATAATAGCACATTATCAAGATTGAATTTCGGAACATCACTATTAAATACACCAACAGGAGTAAATTTAGGAAACATTAACGGGACAATGAATGCACCAAGATCAATTACAATTCTTAGAGACTGTAACCAAGTTTTTGGATTTGTAGTAAACGAAAACACAAGTGATTTGGTTAGGCTAACTTTCCCTAATGGCTTGACTACAACACCTACAGGAGTATCTTTAGGTAATAATGCTAATTATTCATTCCCTCATAATATTTCTGAGTTTTTCAGAGTAGGAGATTCATTATATACATTTATTATGAATGTAAATAATAATACTATTTCAAGATTATGTTTTACAAGTTGTACAAATGCTTCAATACCATCATCAACTTTATTTACACCACCGGCAATATCATATAATACCCCAGGAACTTATAATATTAATTTAACAGTAAATGAAGGTTTGCCCTCTCAAACTAACTATTGTAAACAGATAGTAGTAGTAGGAAAACCTATTGTAAATTTAGGGAATGACACTAGTCTTTGCGTTGGGAATCAACTCACTTTAAATGCAGGGAATCCAGGGTTAACATATCTATGGAGTACAGGTTCGACAACTCAACAAATAAATGTAACAAGTTCGGGGAGCTATTGGGTAAAAGTTACAAATAGCTTTGGTTGTATAGGTATAGATACAATAAATGTTACATATATTAATCCTGTTGCAAATTTTACAAGCCCTGATACTATATGCGTTAACACTAGTTTTAATATTCAAAACCTTACAACATGTGGTAGTACTTATTACTGGAATTTCTGTTCGGGGAATACAAGTACACCGCCTCAGGCTGTTAACTTAGGTAATATTGGGTTATTTAGCGGCCCGGTATTTGTGTCAATTGCAAAAGAAAATTCAAACTACTACGTGTTTGCAAGTAATAATACTAGTGGGACTATTTCAAGAATGTCATTTGGAAACAGTTTGCTTAATACTCCAACAGCAGTAAGTTTAGGAAATCTGGGTGGTTTTGTTCCTCCAAACTCAGAAGATATATGTATTCAAAAAGAAAATGGAAACTGGTATGGATTTATGACTGGTGGCTATGGAGGCAATGATAATTTGATACGTATGAATTTCGGGACATCGTTAGTTAATACTCCTACATGTGTTAGCTTTGGGAATATTGGGAGTATGAGTTATCCACAAAGATTACAACTTTTCCAGTCTGGAGCTAACTGGTATGGCTTTACTGTTTCTAGGAACGGTAATACAATAACAAGATTTAATTTTGGGACAAGTTTAACCAATACTCCAACAGGAGTTAATTTAGGGAATATTGGTAGTTTAAATATCCCTGATGCTTTTTCTTTAATTTTGGTAAATAATTTATGGTATGCTTATATAATAAATGAGGGGAGTAATACATTAACACGACTTGATTTTGGGAATAGCCTTCTTAACACACCAGTTGCAACAAATTTAGGGAATCCAGGAGGATTTAACGGACCAAGAGGCATTTGTGTTTATACTGAATGTAATGCAATAAAAGGATTGGTTACTAACAGATATACAAATGATCTGATAAATTTAAATTTCACTTCAGGACCTACAGGTACTATTATTGGAACTTCTTTAGGGAATATAGCCAATTTCTCGTTCCCTCACTCAATTGAGAGATTCAGGGTAGGAGATACATTATATGCATTTATACCAAATGTCAGTAATAATACTTTATCGCGTATTTATTATCCCAGCTGTACAAATTCATCAATACCATCATCAACTCTCCAGACACCTCCAGCAATATCATATAATACAGCAGGGACTTATGAAATAAATTTGTTGGTAAATGAAGGTCTTCCTTCACAAAGCAATTATTGTAGACAAATAGTAGTTATTGGTAAACCAATAGTTAATCTAGGTAATGATACAGCTTTATGTGCAGGGAATTCTATCATGCTGAATGCTGGAAATCCTGGCTGTACTTATCTTTGGAGTACTGGAGCAACTACACAACAAATCAATGTATCTAGCACCGGGACATATTGGTTAACTGTTACTAATAATTATGGATGTTCGGGAGCAGATACAATTAATGTTTTAATAAATCCAATTCCTGTAAATATTTTAGATACTATAGATGCCTCAAATGATGGGATAATGGCACATTATCAATTTGACAATAATGCTTTTGATATCAGCGGACATGGCTATCACGGAAACCTTAACGGTCCTGTACCAACAACAGATAGGTTTAATAATCCAAATAAAGCTTATTCTTTTAACGGGAATAATCAATTTGTAAGTGTGCCTTATGATATATGGAGTGATGAACTTACATTATCTGCATGGATATATCCAACTGATTTTGGGACAACAAATCCGGCGACAGCAGGTAGAGCAATATTTTTTAAGGCTCCAAATACAGGAGTTAATCAGGATTATTCTTTAGTCGTTCTTTATGATGGCTCAAGTATTCCAAGAGCTCAATTTGTATTTGGACAGAGTGCTTCTAATTTCTTTTATATAAATAGTCTTTCTGCTCTCCAAATAAATCAGTGGTATTTAATAACAGCAACCAGAAAAAATGGAGTTGCTAAATTATATGTTAATGGAGTTTTAGACAATACATCAACTTATTCATTCCCTCTCTTTAATCAACATTTTAATCTAAAACTTGGGATGACTCATGCAGCACTCCAATCCTTTTCAGGTAAGCTTGATGACTTAAGAATATATGGAAGAGAATTATGTCCTCGTGAAATCAAAAGTCTTTTTCATAAGCAATATCTATTAAAAACTCATCTATTAGATTCAGTAATTTGCGTGAACGGGAATACCACTTTGCAAATATTAAATCCCGAACCAGGTGTAACTTATCAGTTGTTAGGATATCCTTCAGGAATCCCAATAGGTAGCTCAGTAGTAACTTTTTGCGATACTATATTATCAATACCAATAAATGGGATAACAACAACATCTTATTACAGGATATTAGCAAAAGATACTGTTACAGGTTGCAATCGTTTACTTGATTCATTAAAGGTAGTTGTATCTCCATTACCAATTGTTAATCTGGGGAATGATACTTCAATATGTCAGGGACAACAAATGACCTTAAATGCTCATAATTATGGATGCTCCTATTTGTGGAGCACTACAGCAACAACACAGCAAATTAATGTAACAACAAGCGGAACATATTGGGTAAAAGTTACAAATAGCTATGGCTGTATTGGAAGAGATACCATTATAATAAATATAGCTCCAAATCTGATCGTCAATCTAGGGAATGATACTGCTATTTGTAATGGAAGCACTTTAATATTAAATGCTCAAAATGCAGGCTCAACTTATTTATGGAACATCGGTATATTGACACAACAAATAAGCGTAAATACATCCGGAACATATTGGGTAAAAGTAACAAATAGTACAGGTTGTACCGGAATTGATTCTATTAATGTGGCATTCTTTAATTTGTATGTTAGCATTGGGAATGATACTTCAATATGTATAGGAGATACCATTACTTTGAATGCAGGAAACCCAGGAAGTAATTATTTATGGAGTACAGGCTTCACAACTCAAACAATTAAAGTATGGAATGCAGGTAGCTATTGTGTAAATGTTATTAATGGGAATTGTACTAGTTCAGATACAATTCAAGTAAATGTAGATCAAAAGCCAATAGTTAATCTAGGAAATGATACCATAATGTGTCCGGGAGATCTGATAGTTTTAAATGCAGGCTCTGGATTTACCAGCTATTTATGGTCAACCGGTAGTACCCAATCATTTATTAATGTTAATAACCCGGGAACATATTCTGTTACTGTTACTAATGGTGATTGTAAAGCTATTGATATTATAAAAATTGAAGAATGTAATTCGGAGATTTGGGTGCCAAATGTATTTACACCTAATGGAGATGGTTTAAATGATTACTTTTTTGCAGTAACTACAAATATCGATAATCTAACTATGTATATATATAACCGTTGGGGCAATGAGATTTTTAAAGGTTCAGGGAAAGATGTAAAATGGGATGGCAGGTATATGGGAAAAATGTGTCCTGATGGTGTTTATTATTATCTTTTAGATTATGAATACATAGGTAATGGTATGAAAGGAAAGAAGCAACTTCATGGATCTGTAACATTGTTGAAATAAACCCTATTAATTTATACGCTTGGTTTAACCAAAACCAAGCTTGGTTCTCCCAAAAGTATGCTTGGTTTTCCCGAAAGTATGGGAACTATTCTAAAATGTATATATAAAGGAAATAATTATCTCAACCTAATAATTTAAGCTAAAATAATAACAGATAAATTAAAGTTGATATTAATATATAAGGAAAGCCTCCACCAAGTTAATGATGAAGGCTCTTCATTTATTCCTAACAGTCTAATAGCCTAAAGCCTAAAAGCCTTATTTTCTTTTTGCATTAGCAGGATTATATCCTTTTTGTTTAGCAATATCTTCTAAACGTTGTTGGAACTTAGATTTAGTAACAACCTTCTTTTTGTTTTCCTGTATGCGGGCGTGTATCTTATCTTCGTTCACCATACGTCTTATTACAAACATCTGACCGAATGTTATCATTGTTGATAAGAAATAATAATAGTTAAGTGCTGATGAATAAGAGTTAAGGAAACCTAAGAACATAATAGGCATTACATACATCATGGTCTTCATGCCCGGCATTGATTGTGTTGAACCCATCATATCGTTGTTCATCTTGGTATAGATAAGGTTAGATATTGCCATCAATAAAGCAAATAAACTTACATGGTTGCCATAAAATGTACTTAATAAAGGTATTTGTGTTGTCCACGATACGATTGAATCGTAACTTGATAAGTCGGTAGCCCATAAGAACCCCTGTTGTCGGAGTTCAATTGACGCAGGGAAGAAACGGAACATCGCGATTAATATCGGGAACTGTAATAGCATAGGAATGCATCCAGACATTGGGTTAGCACCTGCTTTTTTATATAATGCCATAGTAGCTCTTTGCTTATCCATTGCCTGTTCTTTTTTAGGGAACTTCTTGGCTATCTCATCAACTTCAGGTTTTAATACCTTCATCTTTGCTGATGAGATATATGATTTATAAGCTATAGGAAACAGAACTACCTTTAATAATATTGTTAAGATTAGTATGATAATACCGAAGTTCCAGTTGAAATGGCTTAGGAAATTAAACACAGGAATAACTGCATAACGATTGATCCACTGTAATAAGAAGAAACTCCAGCCTAAAGGTATTTGACGTTCCAGATCTAGTTTGTAATCTCTAAGGATATTGTATTTATTTGGACCGAAATAGAACGACATATCAACTGACTGAGCAGGAACTTGTCCGTAAGGTAACGAAACTCTTGCCTGCATTGTTTTTAAATAACGTCCACCTTCAAGAATTGGATTTGTAGTTGCCTTAACATTAGCACTTACAAACTGATCTTTTGCAATTAATGTTGCTGAAAAGAATTGCTCTTTAAAAGATACCCATTTCATTGGATATTTTAAGTCAGCTTCATCATCTTTGGTCTCTTTAAGATTATCTACATCATCTTTAGAAGGTTTATAAAAGATTGAAGAAATCATTCTCTCATTCTTTAAACTCTTTTCCTGACGTCGCATGTTAGCATTCCAATACAAATCTACAAAGTTAGCATTCTGAGTAATGGCATTCTGAGTTCCAACAAAGTTTACCTTGAAACCAGTCATATAATCATTGCCATAAAGAGTATAAACAAACTCTATATATTTAGACTTATCACCTATTGAATCGGAAGCATCAACATAAAGACGCATTGCGAACTTCAAAGAATCATTACCTGTAACTGTTAAATGCTGTTTGCCTTCATTGCTTTTATTTAGGGAAACAGGTTCAAAGTATAACTTATTAGTAGTAATGAGTCTGTTGTTTGAATAAAAGCTTAGAAAGAACTCAGAAGAGTCTTTTTCGAAAAGAATTAAAGGTAAGGTGTCAAAAGTTTTGAATTTCTTTAACTGAATAGAAGAAATCCTACCACCTTTTGAAGAGATTGTCATCTTAATAAGATCATTTTCTAATGTATATTCCTTATCTTCACCTTTAGCTGCACTAGCGAAAGAACCAAATTCATCACGGTTAAGTGTAGCTGCTTTCTTTTGAGTTGAATCATTCTGAGCAACACCCGTAGATGATTTATTTGCAGATGTATCATTAGGAACTACTTTATGTAAAGTATCATTTGCAGCTTTATAAGCAATAGCCAATGAATCTTCAGTATGTTTTCTTTTAGCAAGCTCTTCTTTAGAAGGCTGCGACCACCAACTGTAACCTAAGATAAGTAAAAATATGAGCAATAACCCATATATCGTATTCCTGTCCATATATTATATGATTAGTAAAGTTTGTTTTACGACTGCAAAGATAATCATTTATCTTTGATTAGCCCTTATTTTGATTTTCTATAGCTGCTTTAACGAAATTTAAGAACAATGGATGAGGATTTACCACTGTACTTTTGTATTCAGGATGAAATTGAACACCAACAAACCAGGGATGATCTATCAGTTCAACTATCTCAACCAGATTATCTTTAGGATTGATACCTGCAGCAATCATTCCGGCATCTTCATACATTTGTTTGTATTCATTATTGAATTCATAACGATGGCGATGCCTTTCAGTAATGTCAGTTGCCTGATATATTGATTTTGCTTTAGATCCATTAGTCAATACACAAGGATAAGCACCAAGTCTCATAGTCCCACCTTTCTTACATACTGACTTCTGGTCTTCCATAATATCAATTACCGGGTATTTTGTTTTAGGATTCATCTCAGTAGAATGAGCATCAGTCAAGCCTAATACATTTCTGCCGAACTCTACAACAGCACATTGCATTCCTAAACAAATACCAAGGAAAGGTACGTTATTTTCACGGGCATATTTAATAGCAGTAATCTTACCTTCAATACCTCTTTCTCCAAATCCCGGAGCTACTAATATACCATTAAGTCCTTTTAGTTTTTCATTTACAGTTTCATCATTGATACCTTCTGAATGAATCATCTTTACATTAACTTTGCATTGCAATGATCCGCTTGCGTGAACAAAAGATTCAGTAATTGATTTGTAAGCATCCTTTAGTTCAACATATTTACCAACTAAGCCAATAGTAACTTCGTTATTAGGATGTTTTAACTTATAAAGAAAGTCTTCCCATTTAGTAAGATCAGGAATCCCTTCAACAGGCACCTTAACTTTATTCAAGACCTGAATATCTAACTGTTGTTCTCGCATCAAAACAGGAACATCATAGATTGTTTTTGCATCTATTGATTCAATTACACATAAAGGGTCTACATTACAGAACAAAGCAATCTTATTTTTTATCCCATCGTTTAATGGTCTTTCGCATCTGCAAACAATAATATCAGGTTGAACGCCCTGTTCAAGCATCATCTTAACAGAATGTTGTGTAGGTTTAGTCTTTAATTCACCGGCAGCTGCAAGATATGGGACATAGGTTAAATGTATCACTACGCAATTGCTCCCCATTTCCCATCTCATCTGACGTACAGCTTCTATATAAGGTAACGATTCAATATCGCCAACAGTACCACCTATTTCGGTAATAACAAAGTCAAACTTACTTTCTGTCCCAAGTATTTTGATTCTGTGTTTGATCTCATCAGTGATATGTGGAATTACCTGAACAGTTTCACCTAAGAAGTCACCTCTTCTTTCTTTTTCTATAACTGACAAATAGATCCTTCCTGTCGTAACATTATTAGCCTGAGAAGTAGGAACATTAGTAAAACGTTCGTAGTGTCCAAGGTCAAGATCTGTTTCAGCTCCATCTTCGGTAACATAGCATTCGCCATGTTCATAAGGATTCAAAGTCCCAGGATCAATATTAATATAAGGATCCAGTTTCTGTATAGTAACAGTAAATCCTCTTGCTCTTAACAGCTTTGCTAAAGACGAAGAGATAATTCCCTTTCCTAAAGAAGAGGTTACACCGCCTGTTACGAAGATATATTTTGTATTCATGGTATTGTTATTAATATTCAATTCAATTTATTTATAAGAACCTTTTTTGTTTACAACTTAATTATCACTTAAAACAAAAGTACTTAGCTAAGGTGTCATACCAAAATTCAGATTGAAATTGAAGTCGTCAAAATTATAAAAAACAAAGGGATTACAGAAATAATATTTCGTAATCCCTCTAATTATTTTGTCTAAGCTTTATTATTCCCCTAAATAAGCCCTTAAGAGCTTGCTTCTTGATGTATTTTTAAGTCGTCTGATAGCTTTTTCTTTTATCTGACGAACTCTTTCGCGAGTAAGATCAAATTTAGCACCAATTTCATCCAGAGTTAAGCCGTGACTCATTCCTATTCCGTAGAATAAGTTTACTACGTCTCTTTCTTTTTCTGTTAAAGTAGCTAATGAACGTTCAATTTCCTTTGCTAAAGATTCTTTTAAAAGAAATGAATCGGTATTAGTATTGTTTTCCGAAACAAAGACATCAATAAAATTAGTGTCTTCATCCTGAATTAAGGGAGCATCCATTGAAACATAACGGGTAGTAATGTTTAAAACGTCAGCAATCTTATCGGAAGCTATATCTAAAGCTTCAGCAATTTCATCTACTGAAGGCGCTCTTTCAAGTCTTTGTTCTAATTTGGAAGTTTCCTTTTTAATTTTATTTAGAGATCCAACCTGATTAAGTGGCAACCTGACAATTCTTGATTGTTCGGCCATTGCCTGTAATATAGATTGACGGATCCACCAAACTGCATATGAAATAAACTTAAATCCACGTGTTTCATCGAAACGTCCGGCAGCTTTAATCAATCCTAAGTTGCCTTCATTAATAAGATCGGGTAAGCTTAGTCCTTGATTCTGGTATTGTTTGGCAACTGAAACAACAAATCTTAAATTAGCTTTTGTTAGTTTCTCTAATGCATCCTGGTCTCCAAGTTTAATCTTTTGGGCAAGTAAAACTTCCTCCTCAGCAGTTATCAGTTCCTCTTTGCCTATATCTTGCAGATACTTGTCAAGGGAAGCTGTCTCGCGATTAGTAATCGATTTGGTAATCTTTAGTTGCCTCATAAATGATTTATTATTAAAAGTAATAAGCTATTATACAACTTATTATTTTATGTAAAATAGGAGTACAAAAGTATAACTAATTTTCGTCATATCAAAATGTACTCCAAGTATATTTTATAAATAAATAACGTAATAGAACGTTCTCCAGTCTCCAGGGTATGTTCCTGTAATAAAAGTTTTTCCTTTTTTATTTAAATAAACTTTAATATCGTTGTTATTTCTTACAACATTCTTATCAATTCCTGTAATTATAAAAGTCTCTTTTATACCAACATTAGAAAATACAGATTTACCTAATTTAGTTATCATAACTCCATTATTTAAACCATATTTCCTTAAGTTATCATTAGTTAATGCCTCAAAGGTAGCTCCCATGATAATTAGCTCATGTCTTTCTTCTTTCTTTATTAACTCAGATTTACCAAATTGATTCTGTAAAAGAACCTCAACATCCATAGGTTTGTCATCTCTCAAGATATTTATCATCACTTTATCGCCGGGATGATACTGCCCAATAGCTTCTAAGAGTTCGGAATTACTATTGATGTTCTTCCCATTAACAGCAAGAATGATGTCTCCTTCTTTTAAACCGGCTTTAATAGCAGATCCATTCTCAGTAACAGCTCCTATATAAACACCTTTCATCCCATTTAGTTTTTTATTCTCAGCTAATTTCTCATCTATCTCAGCAATAGATACACCAAGATAAGCTCGCTGAACGATACCGTAGCTTTTAAGGTCATCAACTACTTTGCGAACAATATTAACAGGTATTGCAAACGAATATCCTGTAAATGTACCTGTACTTGATGCAATAGCTGCATTAATACCAACCAGTTCTCCTTTTGTATTTACTAAAGCACCTCCACTATTACCCGGATTAACGGCAGCATCAGTCTGGATAAAAGACTCAATAGGTGTTTCGTTACTATTTTTACCTAATATATTTATGTTTCTTGCTTTAGCACTTACGATACCAGCAGTAACAGTTGAGGTAAGATTAAATGGATTACCAACTGCAAGCACCCATTCACCAACTTTTACATTATCAGAGTTTCCATACTTAACAATAGGAAGCCCTTTAGCATCTATCTTTATTAATGCAAGATCTGTTGAGGGGTCTGTGCCAATTATCTTTGCTTCAAATTCTCTTTTATTATTCAAAGTTACAACTATCTTATCAGCATCCTGAACTACGTGATTATTTGTAACAATATAACCATCTTCATTTATGATAACACCCGAGCCTGATGCAGTTATGGTTTGTTGATTAGGAACTCCGAATGGGTTTCCAAATAAGCCAAAGAAATCATCATAAGTAGCGGTCTTTCTTGTGAACTCAGTGTGGATGTTTACCACAGTATGAACCGTCATTTCGGCTGCCTGAACGAAGTCGCAGTCAGTACCGGGGCCAGGTGCACCACTTCCTGTGAATCTTACGGGCATTTCATAATCACTTTTAGTTGATAGAATATACTTCTTTTCAATTGCTTTGTAAGCTGCCAAAGCAACAAGTCCGCCAGCCATGGCAGTAATGAATAATGTTAAAAAATACTTTTTCATTTCTTTAATATTATTTATTAGTTTAGTTAATTGATTATTATTTATGATTTGTAAACTTCTCTTTTTAACGATTGTTTGTATAAAAAGGTTTACATTTTAATTAATTTTCATTGTTGTAATCTTTAAACGAAGTAATGTTTTTTCTATTATAAGGGCTTCGTTAATTTTTGTTAATGTAAAAAGCTTATTTAATGCAATAATTTATATAATTTTGCAAAGATTTATTGAAACGTTAATTATTACATGAATTCTAAAATAAAATACATATATCTTGTCGTAGGTCTGCTGGTTGGGATAGTGATCGGCGGAGGGGCTATCTGGTGGATACAGAACTATGATCTTAAGATCTGGTTTAGTTTTTCGGGGAAGAAAGATTTTCCTCAGAAAGTAAATGATATAACTGTAGATAGTAGCTCTGTAAATACTAATTCTAAGACTGTTACTTACAATAGTGTTATTAAAAAGGGGACTACTTCTAAGCAGGATTCCATTATCAAAGATTCTATTGGTAATATCACTAATACTAACATTCACAATAGTGATACAACTCTGTATCACCACCATGATGATGATATAGTGGTAGTTAAAGATGAGCTTATCTTTACCAAGAACTTTAAAGTTGAAGGTGTTACTGATAATAATGCTAAGCATGATGCGATGCTTGACTCTTTGTTGATTGATGATAAGAGTACTAAACATCTTCCAATTAATACTATTCATGTTGAGTTCTGGAAATCTCCTGTTAATTATAAAGGTTATAAATATATCAACAATAAACTGGTGTTGTTTGGTGTTTATCAGTACGATTTCGCTACTTTTGAGTATAGAAACGGCAGTCTTTTTCTTACTTACCTAAATAATTACTACAAAATTGACAAGTCTGATGACTTTAAGCAACTTCTATCTGTAAAAAAGCCTGTTAAACTTAATAAAAATTAAATGAAAATTGAGTTTAGTAAATACCATGGTGCGGGCAACGATTTTGTGTTGATTGATAACCGAAGTACATCTTATAAATTAAGCGATGATACCGTTAAGTTCCTCTGCGATCGTCACATGGGGATAGGTGCTGATGGCTTAATGTTTCTTAATAATAGTAATGACTTTGATTTTGAGATGAAGTATTACAATTCGGATGGCAAAGAGAGCACTATGTGTGGTAATGGCGGCAGATGTATCACTGCTTTTGCCTCTCATTTAGGCATTATTAATACTAAAACTAGCTTTATTGCCATTGATGGAGAGCATCAGGCTGAGATACTTGCTGATGATAAGGATGTGATGCAGCTTAGGTTGAAGATGGTTGACGTTTGTTCTGTTAAGTTTTATAATGAGGATTATATTATCAATACAGGTTCGCCTCATTATATTAAGTTTGTTGATAAAGTGAGTGCTATTGATGTTTTTAATGAAGGGAAAGCTATAAGATTTGACAAAGAGATATCCGAAAATGGTGTTAATGTCAATTTTGTTGAGATAAAAGAAGATCGTATCTTTGTAAGGACCTACGAAAGAGGTGTTGAGGACGAAACTTTAGCTTGTGGTACAGGTGTTACTGCATCTGCAATAGCTTATGCTCTTAATAAAGACATCAATGAAGTTAAAATTAAGACTTTGGGTGGCGAATTAAAAGTTAATTTTACCAAAACCGAAGATGCTTATAGAGATATCTGGCTTACCGGTCCTGCAACCTTTGTTTTTAAGGGTGAGATTGAGATTGGGAAATAGAAATTGGTGTTTGAATTTTAATAGATTTCTTTCAAATAAATGAAGAATATCTAAAAATATATTGTTTTTGATTTTATAATTAGCAACGTCCTTTAGGGCGTTGGAAGATGTAGTAAGGAATTTGGGCTTTAGCCCAAACTTATCAAGTAAATTATTTTAAAATATTAAAACCATATCTTTTAATAAACTTCTCATACTCTTGCAATGATGTCATCTTTTTGTGATGTTCTTCCTGATCGGCGATATATTTCCTAACAACATCAATTTTTTCATCACCAACACCCACAGCCAGGTATTCATCCTACCATTCAAATTTAGTTTTGCTTAATTTATTCTTATTTATCCAATAAGATGACTCACCTTTTAACAAATTAGCAATTTTTCCGATGCTTAAATCATCATTTAAGGAAACCAAACAATGAATATGATCTGAACATCCATTAATAAAGTCAACATAAATGTTTTTATCTCGAGCATTTTCACGAATATGCTTAAAAACATCCACTCTTATATCATTATTTAAGAAAGGATATCTGTTTTTTGTTGACCATAAGTAATGGACATAAACTTTTATATATGACATTCTTATATTGTTGTGGGCTGAAGCCCGATTTCTAAACGGTACATTTATACACGACATAAATGTCGTGCCTATTTATGAATACAATTTCACTTTTTAATTCTGTAAAAGTAGTTCTTTTATTAATATTATTGAGATTTAAATTTTGATTTATTTATTTTGATTTTATAACTAGCAACGCCATTTATGGCGTTGGAAGATGTGGTGACCAAATGGGGCTTTAGCCCAAACTATTCTTATATTGTTGTGGGCTAAAGCCCGATTTCATTACGGTTTATTTATACACGACATAAATGTCGTGCCTAATCATGAATACATTTCTATTTTTTAATTCTGTAAAAGTAATCCTTTTATTTATAATATTGAGAATTATATTATGGTTTGATATTTTTGTTTTAATAATTAGCAACGTCATTTATGGCGTTGGAAGATGTGGTGACGAAATGGGGCTTTAGCCCAAACTATTCTTAAATTGATTTGGGTTAAAGCCCGATTCCATTACGGTATATTTACACACGACATAAATGTCGTGCCTAATTATGAATACATTTCTATTTAATAATTCTGTAAAATTAAACCTTTCTTCTAAATAAATGATGCATATCTTAAAATAAATAATTTTATGAAATCAGTTAATCATCTAAAGACTACCACTCGCTGTAAAATGCCCTGTATGTCAAATCATAAAAGTTGTTAATTAAAAAAATAAGTCTAGGTTTTCGGACAGTCCTGTAGTACCTTTGACTCTTATTTCTAACAAAAGTATTTTTAGATGGCATTTTGATTACTACATAATAAAAAATAATGTTTAAAACACCGGTTATCGTTGAAAATAGATTTCATCATAACATAGGACTAATCTTCTGTGGCATTATTGCTAAGCTTACTATCCAATCAAAATTCATTTATATAAGGATTGATTTCAAAAATGGTAGTCGAGGTCTCGACAATGGCATTGGAGGTCTCGGAAGAGTCTTTCGAGGTTTCGACGATGGCAGTGGAAGTCTCGGAAGAGTCTTCCGAGGTCTCGACGATGACAGTGGAAGTCTCGGAAGAGTCATTGGAAGTCTCGACTATGGTAGTCGAAGTCTCGACTTCATCAGTCGAGGTCTCAACTTCGTTAATGGAAGTCTCAACTTCATCAGTAGAAGTCTCCACCGCCTTTTTACATCAATCTATTCGATAATAGTTCTTATTACATGTCTATTACCAATAGGTATCATCAATTTATTTAAGCCATTATCTAAAATAAGTTTTATCATTTATAATGTTAAAGGCATTCACTTTAATATTTATTTCATCAATTTTATCAAACACAAAATCGGTTTTCTCATTTTTATAATATTATTTAAACTAAAGCATCAGTATTGGTGCGTTCCAAATTATTTTAATTAGTATGGATATCTGTACTGATAAAATATCCCCTTTATTTAATAAATTAGTAATAAATAATATTTAATTGTATGAAAAACAATTCAAAAATTAGATTTGATTTTTCGGAAATGAACTGGCAAAATATAGTTCATTTTGGCATGCACATGTCATCATTTTTCTTTGTGTGTATTTTTGTATTAGTACCACCAATCACCAAAATTGCATTTGATGCAGCGGTTTTAGATTTGCAAACGAAGGGTGTATCGGCTATGAGTCCGGGATTAGGTAGAATTGCTCTTAGAGATAGTGCATGGCACGTTGTGAATAACATGCTTCGGCAAATGGCAAATTTTACTGAGATGGAGTACCAGGGTGATGGTGCTAAATATGCTTTAACCGGATTTAGTGTTTATGTTCCAAATCCTAATAGTGGACCAACCCTATTTTCAGTTAAACAGGGTGCTTTCTCAGGTCAAATTGTATCTGAATGGCCTAGAGATGTAAATAATCATGGTTATGTTTTAACTTACTCAATCAATGAAGATGGTCAAAGAGAAGTTTTTACCGACGAAAATGCCGGAAAAACTATATGTACAGTCAATGGTTTAACCCCCGGTAAAGAATATATCTTTACTTACAGTGTAGTTTACACTGATGGACGAGGAGCTAAGAGTGACCCTATCATAATGATGGTTACCTAGGAGCAAGAAGTACTTAGATTGCCTTGAGTACTTGGAGTGCCTTCTATGTTGCAAAACAAGTTTCATAGTTGACATTTAACTTT
>CAIWDQ010000304.1 GCA_903911455.1 uncultured bacterium | reverse complement strand
TTTATAATTTAAACAAAACAATAAAAATGCAAATATAATAAATCCAAACTATTTTTTAGATGAAAATATACACTTAATTTTTATAATAAGTATAAATCTAATTAATACTTATTGTCATCTTTCCAATAAATAAGACTAGTTTTAAACACTTAGCAATAAAAAAGCTCTTGTAAACTAAATTACAAGAGCTTTTTCTATTCTTAATTCTTAATTTTTAATTCTTAATTGACAACAACCTCTTTTATCAATATTTCGCCGGGCAAAACCATATCATCACTAATAAAACCTAAAAAACGATTCATAATATCACCCATCTGAGCACCATTAACTGTTTTAGTTTCATCCGGTAGCCATGTTAATGGATTTGGGATTGTTTCGGTATCAGCAGCAGGAAGACTGCCTCCCATAACGTTTCCAAAGCCTTTGTTATGGATTTGATAGGTTTTAGCTGAATCATAAACCCCATCAAAAACTTCTAATACACCAATTGCTAATGGAATTGCTGTTGCACCTTTGTCAGGATCAATATGCGACTGACGGGTATCAAAGATTGAAACATCAAAGATATCACCAACTCTTTCAGGAGTTTCTTCAAAAATCTCCATCATTGCACCTGTTGTTCCCTGGGCTTTAATACACCATTTTACTCTTGCAGCTTCCATTAATATAGATTGTGCGTCCAATGCAGATTTTGCATCTTTAGCTGCTTTAATTATTAAAGCATAAGCATTAACTTTTATATCAAAAGCTGTTTTAATAGCTGCTAAATCAGGGAAAGCGCCTATAGTGATACTTAATGATTTGTAATTTATAAGTTGTTTGGCAGTTGATAAATGTGCATAAAGATCCGAACGGGTTATTACAAAAATTGTATTATATTCTTCTGTACCTTCAGGGTGTACGTGTTGTATATCAACATCTAATAATCTTAATACATTTATCATTGCTTTTTCAGAAAGATTTTCTCTTACTGTAGACCTTAGGGATGAACTAAATTTATTTCTATACAAAATATAATTATCATCAACATCATCAGTAAAAGGTTGCAAAATATCCCCTTTTAACTTTACCGCAGCATTAGTTAATCCTAAAAAGTTAAGAACTCCCTGTGAATTTGTTGCAAATTCATATGTTTTAGGGTAGGTACCCTCCGTATATGTTAAATACGTATTTTTTGCATGAGAATTTTGTGACATATTATTTAAATATAAATCGGTTTATTTTATTGATTAATTTTTTTACAAAAATACGAATTTAATTGCATTAATAGACAATTATTTACGAAAGTTTTTATTATTACGATTTGTGCAATTGGGAGTGTATTGGATCAGACCACTACAATATATATCTTGCTTATTATTTTTTGAAATAAGCTCAAAATAATCAGATAATTGGATAATTTTAGCTATTTTAAAATCTTATTTTACCTAAATCCGTCATTTATTTCTTCAGATCTTAGATTTTAATAAAAAAAAGTTGCTTTTAATTACTGTAAAATTGAAATAAACCTAATCCCGAAACTTCGTGGATTAGGTTTAGCAGAAATCGTATAAAAAGTCTTGTTTATACAAATCCGCTAAATGCTTTTCATCAGGAAGGGCTTTCTTTTGTAAAGAATTTTACGGATTTCATCAGGTAGCCCTACCCAATCAAAAGCATTTTCCCAAATCCATCAGGTAGCCCTACCCAGTCAAAAGCATTTTCCCAAATCCATTAGGTAGGCCTACCCAGACAAATCCGTAAAATGCTTTTGAGCGGGTAAGCTCTTTATGAGTACTTTAAGAAATGGTGTTTTTGGGAGGGATTTTGGGATGCTTTGCTTTTTTATACTTTGGAATTAAAATTAAAATCTAATTTAATTCTCTCGCCAATGGCCGGAATTACGGATTTACCATTTCGCATGCTTTGTCGCAAGTTTGGCGCAGAG
>CAIWDQ010000303.1 GCA_903911455.1 uncultured bacterium | reverse complement strand
TTAAAAAGACCCTGGTGAGTACTTTAGAACAAATTCAATCAATCTAAAAAAAGTTCATATCCATTTGAAGAAGGATTAAATGGACTTGAAGAGCGTTAATATGGACTTGAAGAGCGTTAATATGGACTTGAAGGACGTTAATATGGACTTGAAAGACGCTTATATGGACTTGAAAGACGTTAATATGGACTTGAAAGACGCTAATATGGACTTGAAGAGCGTTAATATGGACTTGAAGAAGGTTAATATGCGTGTAAGAAGGGCTTAAATAGGTTTTAAGTTAAAGTAGGGATACGAGCGTGAAAAAGGATTTAAAGAAATGAAGGCAAATATCTATTCTATTACACCTCGTTGTCTGAGTAGAACTTCCATTTCAGTTTGCATCGTCTTAGCTTCTTCTTTTGCTTTTTCAGCAAAGTCTTCTTTATTCGAAGCATATAATATACTTCTGGAAGCATTCACCAACAAACCGCAATCTTTATTCATACCATACTTAGCTACTTCTTCAAGACTTCCGCCTTGAGCGCCAACACCCGGTACTAAAAGGAAATTATTAGGAACTATCTTACGTATGTTTTCAAGCATCTGAGCCTGGGTAGCACCTACTACATACATCATGTTCTTATCATTACCCCATTCTTTCGACTTAATCAACACTTCCTTGTAAAGACAAATATTGTTTTCAGTCTTAAGAAACTGGAAGTCGAATGCACCCTTATTGGATGTTAATGCAAGTAGTATTACCCATTTGTTTTCGTAAGTTAAGAAGGGACTTACAGAGTCTTCTCCCATATATGGAGCCACTGTAATTGCATCAAAGTTATAATTATCTTTTGATAGAAAAGCTTTGGCATATTGTTGCGAAGTATTACCTATATCACCTCTTTTAGCATCAGCAATTGTAAAGGCTTCCCTGGGAAAGTTCTCAAGATACTTCATTGTCTTTTCCAATATCTGCATCCCTTTTATACCCATACTCTCGTAGAAAGCAACGTTAGGCTTATAGGCAACTGCATACTCAATGGTTGCATCAATAATCCTTTTATTAAACTCTAGTACAGGGTTTGTTTCTTTTAGTAAATAAGTAGGGATCTTATTTATATCAGTATCTAAACCAACACAAAGAAAGGATTTCTTCCTTTTGATAAGATTAACTAGTTCTTTTTTATTCATAATATATTATTATGCGATTGCTTCTTTTAAGAGTTCAGCATTTTCGGCTAATTGTAATGCATCTATCACTTCCTGAATATCACCATCCATAAACACCGGCAAATTATACATCGACCAACCGATACGATGATCAGTTACGCGGCTTTGTGCATAATTATAAGTACGTATCTTAGCCGAGCGGTCACCTGTTGAAACCATTGTCTTACGTCTTGATGAAATCTCGTCAAGGTATTTATGATATTCTAATTCAAAAAGTCTCGTACGCAACACAGTCATAGCTTTGTCGAGGTTCTTTATCTGCGATTTCTGATCCTGACATGTAACCACGATGCCTGAAGGAATATGTGTTAAACGAATAGCCGAATAGGTAGTATTAACCGACTGTCCACCGGGCCCCGACGAACAATAAGTATCTTTACGAATATCCGAAGGTTTAAGGTCAACATCAAACTCTTCGGCTTCGGGAAGCACTACTATCGAAGCTGCTGAAGTATGTACACGCCCCTGTGTTTCGGTTTGTGGCACACGTTGCACACGATGCACACCCGATTCGTACTTTAATTGTCCGTAAACATTATCACCACTTACATTTATAATCACTTCCTTATATCCTCCGGCTGTACCATCAGTAAAGTCAACCAAATCAACTTTCCAGCCTCTGTTTTCGCAATATTTAGTATACATCCTGTAAAGATCTCCTGCAAATATGCTGGCTTCGTCGCCACCTGTACCTGCTCTAATCTCAACTACAGCATTTTTACCGTCCTGAGGGTCGGCAGGGATAAGCATGATACGTACTTCATCTTCCATCTTATCTTTTTCTTCCAGCAGCATATTAAGTTCATCTTTAGCCATGGCGCGGAAGTCATCATCTTTTTCATTATTTAAAACTTCTTTAGCATGAGCAATGTTGCTGACGATGCTTCTGTATTTAAAATAAGCATCAATGATAGGTTGAATGTCTTTAAGATCTTTGCTTAGCTTTATAAACTTCTTCATGTCCGACATCACATCGGGTTCATTCAACTGAGCATTCATCTCTACGTACCGCTTGTGGATTATCTCTAATTTCTCTAACATATTAATATTATTTCCGGCTGCAAAATTAGTAATTAATTATGAATTATAATACAATTACGAATTACGAATTACGAATTACGGAATTATACAGTTAAAATAAGAATTAATTCCCTGTTTCAAGTCTTCTTCTTTGGTAAGGATTCTGGTGAGGTTCTATTCTTTAATAAACTTCTTTACAATTATTCTCTTATCTGAATTTAGCTTTATGATATAAATCCCTTTCGCGTAAGCGGAAACATCTATAGTAGCTTTACTATATACATCATATGTATACATGGATTGACCAAGAAGATTTGTAATTTCTATTTTTTGTTTGGTATTAGTGTTTGAATTTGTTTCAATAGTAATATTATTTATAATAGGATTAGGATATATTGAAAGATAATTATTATTGTATTCTTCAACTCCTTCATTAAAGTCTGAAATTACAAGATCATCTATTAACCATCCATTACGCAAAGTAGAACTACTATCAGTAATATAAGAAAAGCGGTAGATAATAGTATCATGATCCAAATGTAATGGGAATGCAGCTCCGTAGTTATAAGCCCAGCTCACCATACTAAGATTGAATTGTTTCCAAACGGTAGTTGAACCAGAAAGAGTTGGTTTGTTCCCTATACCCCAATACATCTGATAAATTGAATCTTGTGTTAATACATTAACCCAGTTCTGACCTTTATCTGGCGAAATTTCTATAATTCCTCTATCGTTTATGCTACCATTTAATTGGTACATAAAAGTAAGACCAAAACTAGGATTATATAGAGAAGATTTAAGATGAATAATATAAAACACCGAAGTATCATTTGGAGGAAGTATGTTCAAAGTATCAGTAACCATTGCATTAGGATTCGAAAATGCTGTAGTAAATACAGTTTTATTAGGATGTCCGATTTGCCATTTATTATTAGGGTATTTCACTTTGTCAATCCTAATTTTATTAATAAAGGTAGTATCTTCAAAATTATAAGCCTGAAAGTATTGACTATAAACAGTTGTTGCTATTATCATAAGCAAAATTAAAATGATGATCTTTTTCATAATTAGGATGTTTAAAATTAATCTCACAAAGATATAAAACTTCCGGGCAATTATCTTAATAAAAATAAAATAATTATCATCAATAAAATAATTATCACTCAACAATCCATACAGAAGTGCCTTTTTCAACACTATTAATTTTTTTCTATAAAGGATTGCTTGGTAATGATATTTATTAATCGTAATTATGCAATCTCATTTAATGAGAAAAAAAATTTATACTAATAAAATTAAATTATAGGAAATTTAGCTCGTACGAGTCGCACTACTAATCTAACTAGTCTCTTTTATCCACCGGTCACTGGAATATCAAGTAGTAATATCAGTAAGGCGCCCCAAAATTCACATCTTAACCATCAAATTTCACACATTAAGTCTTCTGACAATAGCTTTAAGCATAGCAATTATTGCATTGCGCAATATGATAGTAATGGTTAAAATCCTGGGGATGCCTCTATGTCACCACATAGTAAGCCCCCCAACGCAAATTGCCTCTATAATTTTCCACGTAGTACGACCCTCAGCGCAAATTGTCTCTATAATTTTCCACGTAGTACGACCCCCAGCGCAAATTGTCTCTATAATTTTCCACGTAGTACGATCCCCAACGCAAATTGCCTCTATAATTTTCCACGTAGTACGACCCCCAGCGCAAATTGTCTCTATATTTTTCCACGTAGTACGACCCCCAGCGCACTTTATCTATGTGTGTGGCCACATAGTAAGGCAAACAGTCCTGTTGACAATTCGTTATGTGAAATTCCCAACTTCATACCATAAAATGATGGAATCAATTTTATTTTTAATAAAAGTATTATATTAAATGATTTTGATATAAAAATAATTAGTATGTTTGCTGAATAGATTTAAATAAATACAAAATATAATATGAAACAATTTAAACTCATAATTTTAATAACAGGATTTATTTTAATCAGCAATATTATAGTTGCTCAAAATAAAGAGAAAAAACCTATAAAAGACACTATTATTTCTGTGTTTAATCCTTCGGATGCACATAAAGATGGATATAGAATTGGTGGAAATACTATAGTGGATTTGCCCACCAGAGTAGTGCAAAAATGTGCCTATAAGAAGATAAGAATCATAGGGAAAAAGTATAATCACGTTGTCACGGAAGATGATTTAAAATATAAGAATGAAGATGGAGATACTGTATATATGCAAGGTAGAGTAGGCACTTATTCAACTTTTGTTATTAATAATATTTCAGTTTGGGATGCTAAAAAACATACCTGGAGATTAGTTTATATTAATAAAAAAGAAGAATAAAGTATTTGATCTGATAAAATATTAAACCATTAATTCCCTCATTCCCTCATTCATAATTCATAATTCATAATTCTTTGCCACTGCTTCGGGAATTATTGTTAATTTTGCAGTCTTATTTAATATAAAAAGTATGCTTAGAACACATAATTGCGGCGAACTGACAATAAAGAACATCGATAAAGAAGTAACCCTCTGCGGATGGGTGCAACGTACTAGGGAACTGGGTGGTATGACTTTTGTAGACCTAAGGGATCGTTACGGAATCACACAATTAGTTTTTAATATGGATACCAATGCCGGGCTTTGCGAACAAGCTCGCCAATTGGGCAGAGAATACGTTATCTCGGTTAAAGGTACTGTTACTGAGCGTTCGAATAAGAATGCTAAGATGTCGACAGGCGACATCGAAATTACTGTAAATAGTTTCGAAATACTTAACGAAGCTAAGCTTCCTCCGTTTACAATTGAAGATAATACAGATGGTGGTGACGAGCTTAGGATGAAGTATCGCTATTTGGATTTAAGAAGAAATCCGGTAAGAAACAACCTTGAATTACGCCATCAATTAGCTATGGAAACACGTAATTACTTAAGTAAACTTAAGTTTATTGAAGTTGAGACTCCATACTTAATCCGCTCAACACCTGAAGGTGCAAGAGACTTTGTGGTGCCTTCTCGTATGAATCCGGGAGAGTTTTATGCGTTGCCGCAATCACCTCAACAGTACAAACAATTGTTGATGGTGGCAGGTTATGATAGATATTTCCAGATAGTAAG
Organism: uncultured bacterium; assembly: GCA_903911455.1. Lineage (GTDB taxonomy): Bacteria > Bacteroidota > Bacteroidia > Bacteroidales > JACABE01 > JBAXLO01. The sequence goes on along the minus strand of CAIWDQ010000303.1, from coordinate 2,183 downwards.
ATGTTTTAGAGATGAGGACTTACGTGCTGACCGTCAGCCAGAGTTTACGCAGATAGATTGCGAAATGTCCTTCATCACTCAAGAAGATATTTTGAATACTTTTGAAGGTTTGACCAAACAATTATTCAAAAGTATTAAAGGTATAAGGATGGATAAGTTTACCAGAATATCTTACGCAGATGCTATGAAATACTACGGTTCCGACAAACCAGATATCCGCTTTGATATGAGGTTTGTTGAACTAAAATCAATAGAAGCCGACGCTGCATCACAAGGTAGCTTGTTTCATTTAACAAATGGAAAAGACTTTAAACTCTTCGACGAAGCAGAAATAGTTGTTGGTATAAATGCAAAAGGTTGCAGCGAATATACTCGTAAACAATTAGATGAACTAACCGACTTTGTTAAGAAACCACAAATTGGCGCGGGCGGTTTGATATATGTTAGATACAATCCTGATGGCACTCTTAAGTCGTCTGTAGATAAATTTTACACTGCTGATGATATAAAACTGTGGGCAGAAAAGTTCAATGCAGAGCCTGGAGACTTAATCTTAATACTTGCAGGGAAAACTGAAAAGACTCAGAAAGCCTTGAACGAACTGCGCCTGGAAATGGGTAGCCGTTTAGGTTTAAGAACCAACGATACTTTTGCTCCTTTGTGGGTTATAGACTTTCCTTTGTTTGAATGGGACGAAGAAACCAATCGTTTTTATGCTAAACATCATCCGTTTACATCTCCAAAACCAGAGGATATTCCTATGTTGGACACCAATCCAATTGATGTAAGAGCCAATGCGTATGATTTGGTTATAAATGGTGTTGAAATAGGTGGAGGTTCCATCCGTATCTTCAACAAAGACTTACAGAAGAAGATGTTTACCATGTTAGGTTTCTCTGACGAAGAAGCACAGGCACAGTTTGGCTTCTTGATGAACGCTTTCGAGTTTGGCGCACCTCCTCACGGTGGTATTGCTTTTGGTTTCGATAGATTGTGTTCTATGTTTGGAGGTTCAGAAAGTATTAAAGACTTTATTGCATTCCCTAAAAACAATTCTGGAAGAGATATTATGAGTGATTCTCCATCTACAATTAGCAAAGAACAACTAAAGGAACTTAGCTTAAAAGTGAATGTGAAGTAGGGAAAGTGCCTAAAATGCCCAAAGTTAGATGTGCCTAAAGTTATAGGTCAAAAAATAAAAGGGCGGATATGTTTGATAAACGTATCCGCCCTTTATAATTTAAATTAATCTTAAACATAATCTTTTTTTACTTGTTGTATTAGTCACAAAAAGAAATATAAACAATATTTTAGTAATTACATTAAAAAAATTAATAATATGACATTCGAGTTACCTAAATTACCTTACGATTTAAATGCACTAGAGCCATTTATTTCTCAAAAGACATTAGAATTCCATTACGGAAAACATCATCAGGCTTACGTTACAAATTTAAACAATCTTGTACCGGGTACTGAGTTCGAAAACGCAACTTTAGAAGAAATAGTTATGAAAGCAAGCGGTGGCATCTTTAACAATGGTGCACAAGTTTGGAATCATACTTTCTACTGGAATTGTATGAAGCCAAATGGTGGTGGTGAGCCAACAGGAGAATTATTAAACGCAATTAATAATAGTTTCGGTTCTTTCGAGAACTTCAAAACTAAGTTTTCAGCAGCAAGCGCCACATTATTTGGTGCTGGTTGGGCTTGGTTAGTAAAAAAAGCAGACGGTACTTTAGATATCGTTCAGGAAAGTAATGCTGGTAATCCATTGAGAAATGGTTTAACTCCATTGATGACTTGCGATGTTTGGGAACACGCTTATTATCTTGACCAACAAAACAAACGCCCTGACTATGTTGCCGCTTTCTGGAATTTAGTTGACTGGGATGCTGTAGCTGGTCGACTATAAAAACTATCAATTAAAAATCTTATTAAAAAGCCTTGCATATAAATAAGGATGCAGGGCTTTTGGCTTTTTTATAAAATACTCTTGCCAGCCGTATATTATTTCACCACAAGCTTACTAATTATTTATCATCCTAATATCCGCAAGCTAGTTATTAACAAAAGTCATCAAAATATTGTGCAAAAGTATCTTGCACAATATTTGACAACTGGAAAATTTCACCTAATTTAGTGCTACGAAACAACCAATTAAATAGTAAAACTTTCGGGCA
>CAIWDQ010000302.1 GCA_903911455.1 uncultured bacterium | reverse complement strand
TAACCTTTACAGGGAAGACAACTGAAGATGAATCAATTTTACACGATACTATTAAAGAAATTAAAAGCAATAACGTTTATACAATACCAACATCAATAGAAAAGTATTTTAAAACTAAGTTCCCTGAATGTATTTTTATGCATCATTCAAGTACTTTTGTTATTAGTATTATGAATAATTTTAATAAAGAAAGCAATAAACAAGATAAGGTTTATGTAAATGTTAGCAACAATTCATTTGAAATAGCTACATTCAGTAAAGGAAACTTTATATTATATAATACTTTCCCTTTTAAGACTAAAGAAGATTTTATATACTATATTTTATTTGTGATGAAACAACTTTCGTTGGATGTAAATACAACAGAACTTGTTTTATTAGGCAAGATTACTCATGATTCTACTCTTCATCAGCTTGCATATAAGTATATTGCTGATGTAAGTTTTATCAACAGGAGTTCTTTATTCAGTTACAGTGAATCATTAAGCGAAATACCGGAACATCAATACTATTCATTATTTAATTTAAGCAAATGCGTGTAATAAGTGGCAGTTTAAAAGGCAGGAGATTCAATCCGACGGGCAATCTTAACGTTCGACCAACTACAGACTTTGCCAAAGAAAGTTTGTTTAATATTATTAATAACAACTACGACTTTGAAGACTTAACTGTATTGGATCTCTTTTCAGGAACAGGCAATATTTCCTTTGAATTTGTTTCCAGAGGTTGCATTTCTGTTACCTCTATTGACAGTAATCATAAATGTACTGATTTTATAAAGAAAACCTGTCAGGAATATAAGATCACTAATCTTCATCCAATTAAAACCAACGCTTTTAATTACCTTAAATTCATTACAACTCCTTTTGATATGATCTTTGCTGACCCTCCTTATGATATGGAAGGCATTGAAAAGATTCCTGAAATCATTTTTGGTAAGAATTTACTTACTAAAGGAGGTTGGTTAATCATTGAGCATTCCAGAAGTGTTAACTTTGAGAATCATCCTAACATTGTTCAGCACAGATTGTACGGTAAAGTTAATTTTAGTTTCTTTACTACTATTGAATGAAGATTGCAAGCTATTGGATTGAAAATCTTCAGCTTCTTAAGCACCCTGAAGGCGGTTATTATAAAGAAGTTTATCGCTCAGAAGAGTTAATTAAGAAAGGTAATTTACCTGAAAGATTTGGAGATGACAGATGTTTTTCTACTTCTATCTATTTTCTTTTACAGAATAATGATTTCTCTGCTTTCCACCGCATTAAGTCAGATGAAACATGGCACTTTTATCAGGGTACTTCACTTACTTTATATTGGATTAGTCTGGATGGAGTGTTGGAATCATATCTTTTAGGAGATAATCCTGAGAATAATGAAAGTTTACAGATAACTATTCCTAAGAATACTTGGTTTGCTGCTCAGATTAATGATAAAACTTCTTATACTTTGTGTGGTTGCACTGTAGCTCCCGGTTTTGACTTCGCAGACTTTGAATTAGGCAAAAAAAATGAGCTTCTTAAGCTTTACCCTAATCATAAAGAAATAATTACTTTGCTTTCTCTGGATTAGTAAAATCTTCTGTCTTAATCAAATTTCCTTTTTCGTAGTATCTTATCACAGAAACCTCACCTTTATCATTATACCAGGTTTCTTTACCATCCTTTTGATTGTTTTTAATCTCAACAGTAAGTATTAAATTACCTTTAATATTATAATTCTTTTGTATTCCATTCCCATTTTTAAATTCCCCTTCGCCGACAAGAAAACCTTTTACATCCCACGACTTCCATTTACCATCATATTTTCCATTTATATAAGTGCCTTCAATCTTTTGAACTTTATTATCATACCAAGTCTTATACGAACCATTTAATGTATCATTGACATAATTAACTTCAGAAAGTTTAACACCATTTTTATCCCAAGTTTCTAACTTACCATTTAACTTTCCTTCTTTATAAAACGAAATACTTTCAATTAATGAATTAGGATGCCAACGTACCATCTTACTATCAAGTTCATTATTAATATAATTAGCTTCCATTTGCCTGTAGCCATTTTTATACCAATAGGTAGCCTTACCATTCTTCTTGTCATGTTTCATAGTTATTTCCGACATGGTATCTCCGTTCTCCCAATACTCTGTTTTAACTTTAGTACAAGAGATTATACTTATTAAAATACTTAAAGTAAGAAATATATTTAATGTTTTTCTCATAAAATAGTTAATCAAATTTGTAACATTTAAAGTTGTATGTTCGTCTTAAATTAAAATGCAAAATTAATTATTAAATGCACATTATAATAACGAATCTATTAATTAGATATATTTTCTCATGTTTCTATCATTTTTGCCCTTTGTTTTAAAGAGGTTTAGTATTAAAGAAACTTATCCAGATAAGTAAATTCTAAATACATACACCGTAATCAAAAAGAGACTTCCTCACCCGGGTTAGTCTCTTTTTTTTATTATATTTGCAAAACTATTGCTATTATTGAATACTAAATAATAAGAAATAGCGTTAAATTGTTTTTTACAAGCTAATAATAAATTTTATAAGTGGCTAAAGCATTTAAATATTTATACTTTTTTATACTATTAATAAGTTTCCCATACACTTTGTTGGCTCAGGTAGGCGGACAATCTACTTATGAGTTTCTTAATTTGTCTAATTCGGCGAGAGTTGCTTCATTAGGGGGTAACTTTTTGGCTATTAAAGATAATGATATCAATCTTGCTATATCTAATCCCTCTTTAATTTCGGCAGGTATGGATAATAAGCTTGCCTTAAGTTATGTTAATGATTATGCAGGTATTAATTATGGTTACGCTGCTTATTCAAAAACTTTTAAGAAGCCCGGGAGCTTTGTAGCAAGTATGCAATATGTTAATTATGGTACTTTTACGAGTGCAGATGCCTCAGGGCAAACATTTGGTACCTTTCGTGC
>CAIWDQ010000301.1 GCA_903911455.1 uncultured bacterium | reverse complement strand
TTATTCATACCTATTATATATAATAGCATTCTTAATATCTATTAACCCCAGCATTTATGCTGGGGGTTGAATACTAATATAATCTTCGGGCTTTAGCCCTGACATCTTATTATTATCATAAATAAAAATACTATAAAACTAATAAAGTAAAGAGTCATAAATTTACAGATTCCTCATTTCGCTTCGCTGCATTCGGAATGACATTTTATTTTGTGTTTTTTGAGAGAAAAGGGCGGCAAAGCCACCCTTTTCTCCACTATATAAATAGAAAAACTGTCATTCCGAACAACGTGAGGAATCTCTTTAAATATAATTCTGCCTTTATTAAAAGCTCTGTGTCCTAAAAAGCGAGGGTCCTTGAGCATGCCGAAAGGACAAAGTGCTGATTTATCCTTTCTTTTGCATTTTAATACTATAATTTGGGGCTTCAAGCCACATATCATATTATTATCATAAATAAAAATATTAAAAAACTAAATATAAATAGGCAAGTGAAGTTAATTTTGTGTAATTTTGTGGGTGAAAAGCAAATCAAAAAAATCAATTATGACAATTAAAGAATTACATGATAATTTATATAATGAAGAATCTCCAAGAAATTATAGATATTTATTAAACTATTATGAAACGAATCGTGATTTAATAGAAAATGTTGACTTATCAAATCTTGATGATTATGATTATGCAATGAAGTTAACTTGTGATTATTCGTTAGCATTATTTGATTTAGGATATGCTAAAAAAGGAATATTATATAGCGACAAAGCAATAAGTTTAATAGAGAATTTTCCAAACTTTGATAAAGATAAGTTGTTTGATATAAGATTTTATGAATTAATCCTATTTAATAAGGCAAAAGCATTATATAATTTAAAAAAATATAAAGAATCAGCATTAATATTTGAGAAACTTAATAAACAATTTCCCGAAAATGACTTTTATCTTAGCTGGATTTATGGATTAAAGAACAGAAAATATCAGTTATTAAGTAATATTGGATTATATGTTATGTTATTTAGTATCATTTTGAATATATTCTTTGAAAAAACAAGCCGTAATTTTTACATTTATATTTACTTTTTATTAATATTTTCATTGATATTTGCTACAATTTCCAAAATCATATTTGAAATAAAGCGATATAAATTAAAAAAATTAAACAAAAAATTATATCCTAATTAAAATATCACCTTAAGGACATTCCTTGGAATGTCCCTACCGCATAAATTATAAAAATAAGACAAGAATCTATTTATTATATGTAATTTTGTTTTTAATTTAAAACAAATCAATATCTACAAACATGAAAATATTTGACTTTTTAATTTATTGCAATTTAAAGGCTATATTAAAATACTTTAAAACTGAAAATTTAGAAACAGCCTACATTAATTCAGCAATTGCACAAGCTTCTTTTTTAGTTATGATATGGACACTTTTAATATTTATGATAATTGAATTTATATTTGTTAATAATCATTTCTTGTTTATAATCCCTCTATTTATTATTTTTGGTGCAAGATTTCTTATCAATTACTTAAAAGATATTTATATAACAAATGGAAGACTTAATATGATTTTAGATACTAATGGACCCTTTAATAATGTCTCCGGCAACACAGTATCATTTGTAACTTATGCACTTTTTATTGCTCCTTTGATAATTATGATTGGCGGTATCGCTTTATTTTTTCTTTAATAGTAATCTGAATCTTATTTTGTGTAATTTTGTTTTTAATTTAGAACAAATCAAAATCTACAAAATGAAAATACTGGACTTCTTGTTTTATTGCAATATAAAATGGATACTAAAATACAGCGAAACCGAAACAAAAAAAGCTTATGCAGGTAGTTTTGCTTCAATATACCTTGCAATAATGTTTCTGATATGGGGAACAACTATTTTAAGGGTCGTCCAATTTTTGGTTAACAAGGCTCAGCTTAGTTTTATCCATCTTATCACAATTGATTTGTTGGCATTGCTGCTATTTTTACTGTTGAGATATATGTATGTCACTAAAGGCCGACTTAATTTGATGTACGAAAATAATACACCTATCTATAATATATCTGATAAAGCAGCGATAAAATTTGTTTTCGTCACTAATACCATTTCTATTCTACTATTTATTGGTGTGCCTATCGTTTTAAATATTATTAGGTAAGATTGGGATTGTGATTGCATTCATTTACCACGGGTTTCACCCGATGGCTATTAATATTAAAGCACTTCGTGCTTTCTTTTGCATTTTAATACTATAATTTGGGGCTTCATGCCACATATCATACTATTATCATAAATAAAAACATTATAAAACTAATAAAGTAAAGAGTCATAAATTTACAGATTCCTCATTTCGCTTCGCTTCATTCGGAATGACATTTTATTATATGTTTTTTGAGAGAAAAGGGCGGCAAAGCCGCCCTTTTCTCCACTATATCAAAAGAAAAGCTGTCATTCCGAACAACGTGAGGAATCTATTTAATAGAAATACTATCATTAGTAACAAAGTGAGGAATCTCTTTAAATATTATTCTGCCATTTTAAAAAGCTCAGTGACCTAAAAAGTTACGATCCTTGAGCTTGCCGAAAGGACAATATGCTGATTTATCCCTTCTTTTGCATTTTAATATTATAATTTGGGGCTTCAAGCCACATATCATACTATTATCATAAATAAAATAAAACTTAAATATCCACTTATTAGCCTTTGGGTAAGAATAAAATTTGTACTTTTGTCAAAAAATACATCTAAATATATATAGCAATGAAAGTATTGATACTAGCAGGAGGTTTTGGTTCGCGGCTTAGTGAAGAAACGGAGTTAAAACCCAAACCTATGGTTCAGATTGGTGGCAAACCTATACTCTGGCACATCATGAAGATTTATTCTCACTATGGTTTCAACGATTTTGTGATATTGTTAGGATACAAAGGCTATATGATTAAGGAATATTTCGCTAATTATTTTCTGCATCAATCGGATGTTACCATTGATTTGGCAAATAATTCAATGAAAGTGCATAATAACAGTTCCGAACCATGGACTGTAACTTTAATTGATACCGGCGAGAATTCAATGACGGGCGGCAGAGTTAAACGTGCTCAGAAATATGTAGGCAACGAGCCTTTTATGCTTACTTATGGCGATGGTGTTTCGGATATTAACATTAAAGATTTAGTGGCTTTTCATAAAAATCATAAAAAGGCGATAACTATGACTTCGGTACAACCTGAAGGTAGATTCGGTTCGTTGCAGATAGGCGAAAATGATAGAGTTGAACGCTTCTTTGAGAAACCTCAGGGTGACGGCAACTGGGTTAATGGCGGTTTCTTTGTATGCGAACCTAAAGTATTTGATTATATTGACAATGATATGACAATTTTTGAAAGAGAACCGCTGGAAAATCTTGCAAAAGAAAAGGAATTATTTACATTTAAGTATGGTGGTTTCTGGAAACCGATGGATACTTTGCGCGACAAGGATCAATTAAATCAAATGTGGGAAAACAATAAAGCGAAATGGAAAATTTGGGAATAGAAAAACTGTTTGGTGGAATTTATAAGGGCAAAACTGTATTAGTTACCGGTCATACAGGTTTCAAAGGTTCGTGGCTAAGCCATTGGTTGGCTAAAATGGGAGCTAAAGTAGTCGGTTTTGCACTTGAACCCAATACCAACCCAAATCATTTTAGAATCTTAAATCTTAAAATCAAGTCGGAGATTTATAATATCAATAATATTTATTCAATAAAGAGGATAATTAAACATTATAAGCCCGAAATTATCTTTCATCTGGCTGCCCAACCTTTAGTTAGGGAGTCATATGATGATCCTTTGTTTACTTTTACAACTAATATTATAGGAACTGCAAACTTATTGGAAGCCTGCAGAAATAATTATTTCGTAAAAGCTGTTGTTGCGGTTACCAGCGATAAATGTTACGAGAACAACGAATGGCTTTGGGGTTACCGCGAATCTGATGCAATGGGAGGATTTGATCCTTACAGTGCCTCAAAAGGTTGCGCCGAGTTAATTGTTTCTTCTTACCGCAGATCTTTTTTTAATCTTAATGATTATAATAAAACACACAATACTTTAATTGCTACGGCACGCGCAGGGAACGTTATTGGCGGTGGCGACTGGAGTAAAGACCGCTTAATTCCGGATATTGTAAGAGCAACAGAACAATCGGACAAGGTTATGATAAGAAATCCGAACTCCACCAGACCCTGGCAGCATGTCTTAGATCCTTTAAGCGGGTATTTATTACTTGGGCAGGGCTTATTAGAAGGTAAAACCGACTTGGCAGAAGCTTTTAACTTCGGTCCGACTGATGAAGGAGCCTCTACAGTTGCCGACATCGTTAAATTAGCGAAGAAAGCCTGGGACGAAATTGATATTGTTGTTGATAAGTCAACTAAACACCCTCACGAAGCTAATTTTTTGAAGCTTGATTGCTCAAAAGCGCATAATAAATTAAACTGGAAGAATACCTGGGAGTTAAATGATACGATAAATAAAACTATAAGTTGGTATAAGTCGTACTATATGGGAAATACGATTAAAACGGATGATGATATTACTGACTTTATTAAAGATGCCAAAACTAAAAAAGCTATCTGGACTAAATAATCTATGTGATGAAAGTTAATATCAACAATATATTCCCTGATGTTATCACTATTGAAAACAATTCGTTTGAAGATAGCAGAGGTTCTTTTTATAAAGTTTTTGAAGATGCTCAGTTTTTAGAATTAGGTGTTGATTTTAAAATAAAACAGATCAATATATCTAACACAGAGACAAAAGGAACTTTCAGAGGACTGCATTTTCAGTATCCTCCTTATTCCGAAATAAAAGGGATACAGTGTATATCAGGCGAAGTGCTTGATGTATTTGTTGATTTACGCATAAATTCTAAAACCTATCTAAAACATGGTTTTGAAAGATTAAGTTTAGATAAAAAACAGATACTTTTACTTCCAAAAGGCTTCGCTCATGGGTTTATTACGCTTACTGATAAAGTTTCGTTGCTTTACTTACACGATCAAGCCTATGTTTCAGGTTCCGAAGGGGGCTTAAATATATATGATCCCGCATTAAATATAAAACTTCCCGAAGAAATAAAGATATTATCAGATAGAGATAAAAATCATCCTTTTATAAATGACAATTTTAACGGTATAAAAATTTAAGAAAATGAGATGCAGACATTGTAATAACGAACTTCAATTTGAATTTATAGATTTAATTAACAGCCCGGCATCAAACTCTTTTTTAACTAAAGAACAATTAAACGAACCTGAGTTGTTTTTTCCTTTAAAGATATATGTTTGTGACAAATGTTTCCTGGTTCAGGTTGACGAGTACAAAAAAAGTACTGATATCTTCAATCACGAATATGTTTACTTCTCATCTTACTCCACAAGTTGGCTTGCTCATTGCAAAAAGTATGCAGATAAGATGTGCGAAAGGTTTTCTTTAAATCAAAATTCTCTTGTTATGGAGATAGCTTCAAATGATGGATATATGTTACAGTATTTTCATGAAAAAGGTATCCCGACTTTAGGTATTGAACCCACAAAAAATACGGCAGAGGTAGCAATCAGTAAAGGTATAAATACAATTGTTGATTTCTTTTCAACAAAATTTGCTTCAGAAAGTCTGAATAATAAGGGAATTGCACCCGATTTAATTGCAGCAAAGAATGTATTGGCACATGTTCCGGATATTAATGATTTTGTAAAGGGATTAAAGATAGCTTTAGGCAAACAAGGAGTTATTACAATTGAGTTTCCTCATTTATTGAAGCTTGTTCAGGAATGTCAGTTTGATACTATCTATCACGAACACTTCTCTTATTTGTCGTTTTACACAGTTAATAAGATTTTTGAAAGCTATGGTTTAACCATGTTTGATGTTGAAGAGTTACCTACTCATGGTGGATCTTTAAGAATCTATGCTCAACATAAAGATACAGGTATCAATACTATTTCTGATAATGTTGCAAAGCTTTTACAGAAAGAAAAAGATGCAGGACTTCTGGATATTCAATCTTATAGTGATTTTAAAAATAGAGCTGATATCATAAGAAGTCATTTTAATATATTTATTTCTGAACAGAACTTAAAAGGCAAAAAGGTTGTGGCTTATGGAGCTGCAGCTAAAGGAAATACTTTCTTAAACTACTGCGGAACTAAAACGGGACAGATAAATTACTGCATTGATGCTTCACCACATAAACAGAACAAGTATATGCCGGGTAGTCATATCCCCGTAGTTTCTGAGGATATCTTAAAACAAGATAAACCAGATTATATTATTATTTTACCCTGGAATTTAAGAACAGAAATCACTGAGCAATTATCGTACGTCCGCGAATGGGGCGCTAAATTCGTAATTGCAATCCCTGAATTAACTATTATATGAGAATATTAGTTACAGGAGCTTCCGGGTTTATTGGAAAACACATTGTTGATTATTTATTAAAAAATACTCAAGCTGAAATTATATGTAGTTCTCCATCCCAATTAGATGCAGAACCCACACCTTGGTATGGAAAAGTATCTAAATATATTCCATTTGATATTTTATCTTTAAATAATGATAAAGAAATAAATCTGATGGAGTATTTCAATCACCCTGATGTGCTTATTTATTTAACCTGGCTCGGATTACCCAATTACTTCTCGGATGTACATATTGAAAAGAATCTGGTTTATGGTAATTTGTTTTTATCTAATTTTATTAATAATGGATTAAAAAACATTTTAGTCACCGGAACTTGTCTGGAGTACGGAATGAAAGAAGGTGAGCTATTTGAAGATGATAAATGCGAGCCATTCACTACTTATGGTATTGCAAAATATGCTCAGTATTTATATTTAAAGAACATTGCCGAAAAAAATAAAGTAAATTATAAGTGGGCACGCTTATTTTACATGTATGGAGAAGGTCAAAACCCTAAATCTTTATATCCTCAGCTTATTCAAACTATTGAAAGTGGCGAAACGGAGTTCAGGATGTCAAAAGGAGATCAGCAAAGAGACTTTCTTCATATAAATATGGTTGCTGAATATTTATGTAAATTGGCTTTAACTGATAATCATAAAGGGATTTTTAATTGTTCAAGCGGAAACCCAATGAGTGTTGTTGATTTTGTTAATAAAATCCTTAAAGAGAAGAATGCATCGCTGAAATTAGAAACTGGTTATTATGATTATCCGGATTATGAGCCTTTTTCTTTTTGGGGAAACAATACAAAACTGATGAATGCACTTAAAAATTATAATCACAATGCAATTCAATAATTAATTGTTAGTATCATAAAAAAAACAAAACACAATATTCAAGATATGAGTGAGCAACCATTAGTTAGTATATGCATTCCGGTTTACAATGGAGAGAAGTTTATTAAAGAAACCTTGGATTGTGCGATTAATCAAAGCTATCAAAATATTGAGATCATAATAACTGATAATTGTTCAACTGACTCAACTCCTGATATTATTAAAAGTATAAATGATTCTAGAATTACATATTATAAAAACGAAAGTAATATAGGTGCTTTCGCGAATATGAATAAAGTTTTAGGTTTAGCTAATGGTAAATATGTTAAACTATTATGTGCTGACGATATTATTTACAAATATTGTATAAAAGAACAAGTGAGTGTGTTTGAAAATCCCGATTTTACTAATATTGTTTTAGTTTGTTCTAATAAAGATGTAATAAATCAGGATGGGAAGAAAGTAATGACACGTAAGTTTCCGGGGAAGAAAGGATATTTAAATGGAATTAATGCATTAAGAAAGAGTATTCATTATGGAACAAATATAATAGGAGAACCTGCTTCTGTTCTTTTCAAAAAAGAAATTTTAGAAGTCTCAGGAGCCTTTAATGATGACAATACTTTTATGATGGATCTTGATCTTTGGAGTAGAATGCTGTTGTTAGGAGATTTATTTGTTATAGATAAAGTATTATATGGCTTCAGAATTTCTTCAAGCTCCTTAAGTAGTAATATGGGTATGGGTCAAATAAAATTATTTAATAAGTTTGCTGATAAATTATATAATGACAAAAGATTTAAAATAAGTAATATTGATAAACTTAGAGGGAAATTAATGGCTTTAGCTATGGGTATTGCCAGAAACCTTGTTTATTTATTTAACTAATTAGCTTTTAATAACTATTTATTGAATCAAAATAATATTAATAACTCAGTAAAAAATAGAATTTACTTTCATTTTAAATATTATTACTATATTTGTCAAATTAATAATA
>CAIWDQ010000300.1 GCA_903911455.1 uncultured bacterium | reverse complement strand
TTTCTCTACTGGATAAAACACCATTAAATGAAATACTTACTAAATATGATTGCAAAAACAACAAAGAGTCCAATTGTAATCAATTAGAAATTAAGTGGATTTAAGTGCCCAGTAGTGAATTTTGTATTTTAATTTATACATACGATTATGAATGCATTTGATGTTACAGGTCCCAATCCATTAATACCTATAAATGCTTCGGGATTTAGATGGCTTGAGTTTGGCGAATTTGATCAAACTGCCATTACAGGAAGCACAAAACCTACAATTATGGCTCAAGTACTTCCTACAACTAACATTGTAGGTGAATTACGAATTAGTGTTAAAAATATTGATCAATATATAGAGGATCAAGGTAAAGGTGTTTCGGGCAGAAACAGAACTTATAAAGAATTTTATGCAGCAGTAGTAGAATTGATGGGTGATGTAAAAAAAGCATTTAAGACCAACCCTGATGTTATAGATAAAGAATTTTTTCCAAATCTTTTGAGCGAATATGATAAAGCAGTAATAAGTCATCAGGGAATTTTGACTTCAAGATTAAAAGATTTGACAGCTAAATATGTAATCGAATTAGGTATCCCTACCAAAACATTGTTTGCAACTTTTGATGCTGATTATATTACAGCAAGCGAAACTCAAAGATTAGCAACTAAGGCTCTTACATTCGAAAGAGCAGGTTATAAAAATATATTAGTACGTTTCAAACGTCAGATGTGGCTGAATATGCTTGTTGTAGCAGCAGCATATATTGATGAACCGGGTATAGCTTCACTATTTTTTAAACCAAGTGTTTTGCATCCAAACCATAAAAACGCACAAGGACAACCAATTTTAAAAGCTTTATATATTACTTTGAAAAAACTATCAGTAATATTAACAGATTTTTCTTACGTTTCGACCGACAAAATATTATTGGCCGTTACAGGTACTGAATCTGTTTTTTATTTTACAACTGACGACCCAATTCAAAATAATATTGTTCCTGATGATGCAATAGAAGTATTCCCGGGGAGAGAAGTAGTGATACCAGCTTTAGGATTGAATAAATGTTTTTATGTAGCTAACAAATCCGAAACTAAAACAGCTAAATTAGAACTGTCGTTGATGTAATAGGCAATAGAAAATAAAAATTAAGAATTAGAATGAATCCGGCTCCTCTCCTCTTAGGAGAGGCGGGGGTGAGGTCAACAAAGAAGAGTCGTTATCATTAGTTTGGCAACGACTCTTTATAATTTTAGAATTTTAATATTGTTAATAACTCAAAAAGCCCTTCTTTAAACCGTTAACTTGTTTAATCTTACCGTTAACTGATTTCTTTTGCATTTTTGTTGAAAAAATATTAACTTTGCACATTATTAGTATGATTTTTTTATATCTTTGCAAGCAAATTAATTTAATGTTAAGGATAACATATTAAAAACTGAAAATAGTATAATAATAAGAAATTAAAATTGAATATCAACAAATTAATAATATTAATTCAGATGAAAAAATTTAAACTTTTTTTTAGTCTATCAACAATTATTCTATTTGCAAGTCTTGCATTAGTAGCTCTTAACGGAAATTACTCTAAACAGAGTTATAATCCACGAATAGCTTCAATAAGTCAGACCCCCAAAGGAATTCAGGCAGCTATGGAATACATGGCAAAAATACAGGGTGATTTCTATACAGGAAAAATCAATCCTGAAGACGTGATAATTGCACGTCAGGTTGCAGAAAATAATGCAAGATACAAAACAGGAAATGCCATGGGCTTAAATTGGAGCGAATTAGGTCCTGACAATGTAGGAGGTCGTACACGTGCGATATTATTCGACAATCGCGATGGATCTCATAATACAATGTATGCAGGTGGAGTAGGTGGTGGTTTATGGAAATCTACCAATGCGGGTGAATCATGGAGTCAGGTAACTTCAGTTTCTACAAACTTAGCTATCGCTTCAATTGCTCAGGATCCTGACGGTACTATTTATGTTGGTACAGGTGAAGGTTTATCATCTCCTTCCGGAACAAATCAAAATACAGGTCAAATAGGATCAGGTTTATATAATTGTACTTCTGGAGATAATTTCCAGATAGTCTCTAACCCATCTAATGAAATAAATCGTTTAGCTTGCACCAAAATAAATAATGTAGATTATGTATTTGCTTCTACCGGTAGTGCTCTAAAAATTTCAACTGATAAAGGACTTACCTGGCGTAATGCAAAACAAAGAATTAGTGCAGGTGTTTTTATTGATCTGGGAAATAAAAGTACAGATGTAAAAGCAGTAACAACTGATAATACTGTATTAGCAGTAGTAAATAATAAATGTTATATAACTCAAGATAGTGTATTTACTGAAGTAACTCCTAAAGAAAACGGCACGTATATTTCAGGTGTTGGAAGAATTGAAATAGCAATTGCTCCTTCTAATACAAATTATATTTATGCATGTGTGTCGAATGGTGGTGGTGCATTAAAGAATATATACCGTTCAGCAGATAGAGGCACAACCTGGACAATCATTGCTCCTGGAGGAAGTACTTCATTCAATCTATTTGGTTCAAACAATCAAGGATGGTATGATAATGTTATAGCAGTTTATCCAAATAATCCTAAAGCTATTGTGGTTGCAGGTGTTGATATGTGGCAAGGCGTTGAATATACAACAGGTTCATATTATAATTTCACACAAATTACTAATCAAAGTGCCCCAATTAATGATCCAAGTTATGCTCATGCTGATCATCATGCATGTATATTCCATCCAACTGATCCAAATACATTCTTTATTGGTACAGATGGTGGTATAATGAAAACCAATGATGGAGGTAATACTTTCCATACAATAAACAGAAATTATAGTGTAACACAATTCTATGGTTTGGCAATTGGCCATGATGGTTCAGTATTAGGTGGTACTCAAGATAATAGTGATCCATATATTGATCGTGGAGCTTCTACTCCTTATCCTAAATCTGCAAAGATTCTTTGGGGTGGTGATGGTGGTTGGTCTGCTATGTCACAGATCACAACTTTAAAACCTGTTCGTGAAAAAGTTCTTTTTGTTACTTCTCAAAACGCAGGTGTTGGTAGAAGTTATGATAATGGTATTTCATGGCAATCAACATCTGGTTTCTTTACTACTCCTATGAGAAATGCTCAGGCTTCTTTTGTTACTCCTATGATGATGTGGCAGACAGTTAATAATACAGTTATTAAAGACTCTATTAGTGTATTGTATACAGGTCATTCTACTTTACCTGCTGGTAGTGTAATACTAGTTCATAGCAAACAAATAATTTATCCATTTAATTATACATTAACAGCACCATTGGATTCTGGTAAAGTAATAAAAATTATGGATAAAGTACAAAGTCATTATTTCATTGGTTTAAATGATGGAATCTGGATGACAGATCAACCATTGAACTTTACAAAAACTCCTAGATGGTATCAAGTATCTCAAACTTCTGGTGCTACAGTAAACATGGCATATTCTAAGGATGGTGATTGTATATTTGCAGGTTTAGATAATGGTAAACTTGTAAGAGTAAAGAATTTTAATGCAGGTTATGACTCACTTACATGGAATATCACTTTACCTACTTGTGTTTTAGATACACTTGTAATAAGAAACTTTTACAGAGCAATTACTTCTATTGCTGTTGATCCTCAAAATGCAAATAACATAATAGTTACTTTAGGAAATTACGGACAATTAGATTATGTATATGCTAGTAATAATGCATTAAGCGCTAATCCTACTTTTACTAATGTTACTGGTTCAGGCTTACCTTCTGCTCCTGTTTATTCTTCATTAATTGAAATGAATCATAATAATTACATTATCTTAGGTACTGAATTTGGCATTTATACGACTCAATCATTTAATTTTGCCGCTTTATCTGGTGCTGTTACTTGGGCATCTGATAATAATGGCATGAATAGAGTTCCTGTTTTCCAGTTAAGACAACAAACAATGAATTTCCCAACTGTTACAGATACTATTTATGATAGTGGAACTCCAATTCCTTATGTTTTTCCTGGTATTCAGAATTATGGTAATATTTATATTTCAACTCATGGACGCGGTTTCTGGGAATGTGATAATTTCTTTGGTGGTAGTAATGATGTTCCAATAATTACAATGAAATCAACAAAATTAGATTTAAATGTTTATCCAAATCCTGTTATGACTGGTGGTAATATTAATCTTAAAATTAATACTACTTCAAAAGAAAATGTGTTAGTAACTGTTTATGATTTAAGAGGAAACATTGTTAAATCAATCAATCTTGGTAAGATTATTACTGATAATTATTCAACTCCAATTAACTGCAGTGGTTTAACTAAAGGAACTTATTTGATTCAGGTTGTAACCGGAAATCAAAAGACAGCTTCTAAGTTTATTGTAATGTAAAAAACAAATCACCAAAATATACAAATAAAAAAAGACCTTTGAAAAAAGGTCTTTTTTTATTTAAAGAAGAAGATAAAATCTAATTTAATTCTTATTTATTCATTAAAGCTTTTACAGGTTCCAAGCCATTGTAGCTTCCTTCCTGAATTGCTTTTAATACTGCACCACCACCAGTAAACATATAATAAGTAGGATCATCTATCGCAACCATATATACTCCTGGTAATAGAGTCTTTAATTCTTGTAGAGTATCACCACCACCATATAGTTTAGATGCATTCTTATTGTTATCAATTAATTTATCTAAAGCAATAGTACCTTCATTAAAGTAAGGAGTATATCCCATTACTGCATTAATAAAGATAGTATTTGATTTCATAAATACATCTTTTACTTCGGGTGCTTCAAAAGATTGAGCAGCTACATCTAATACAAAGTTTAATTTTGTCTTAGGCTTTAGATCTTTTATGTTATGTACACGTGTTTTTCCTTCAAAGCTGCCTTCTATTACATCTGATTCTACGATATAAGGTAATTCAATCAACTTACCAGGAAATTGTTTAGAATATTCTACAAATTGCTTGGCATATTCCAAATCTTCCGGTGCTATACCTGATATTTCAATATCATATTTTGCACATAAGTAAGCATTATATAAAACTCCACCCAGTACAAGATAATCTGAAGTCTTTAAAAGAGCATTTAATGAATCAATTTTTGTATCAAACTTCGAACCTGCAACAACGGATAGGAGAGGAGTGTTTGGTTTGAAAATTCTATCTAGATTTTCAAGCTCTTTTTGCATTAAGAAACCTGCAAAAGAAGGTAAATATTTAGTGATAGTTACTGTGGAAGCATGTGCTTGCCATGATCCAAATGCATCATTTATATAAATATCGGCAACACTAGCTAATTGTTTTGCAAAATTATCTGCTTCTTCGCCTTTAGCTTCTTCACCGGCAAACCAACGTGTATTTGGTAAGTAAATAGCATCTGTTTTGCCTTCTTTAAGTTCTTTTACATTGTTCTTTAATATTGATTCTATCTCAAAATAACCTTTATTATCATTAGCATTAAATTCAGGAATACTGAATTTAATGTTTAATTTGTTTTCAAGATATTTTACAATAGCTTTAACTGAACTGTTGTCATCAATTTTTATTTCGCCGGTCTTTTTATCTTTAGGACGACCTACATGAGTCATTAAGATGAGTTTCCCACCTTTTGCAACTATATGAAATAAGGTACCGATAGTTGCATCAATTCTATAAGGATCATGTATGATTCCTTTTTTTACTACATTATGATCAACGCGGACTAAAACGATCTTATCTTTAAGATCAGCGTCCTGTAATAGAGGTATATTAAGTTTATTTGTCATGATTATTTATATTTGAATATTTGCTAACAAAGATACGAATCATATTTAAATCTGATGTATATTCTTTATTATTGATTCTATCTCAAAAT
>CAIWDQ010000299.1 GCA_903911455.1 uncultured bacterium | reverse complement strand
CTAATATTTTTTGTAACTTTACAAAGTAATTTAAGACTTTAAATTGTTTTAATAAGAATCATAATAATGTACATAAGATGGGCACTTTAACTTTCTCAATATTTAATAATAGAATTTTCAGAATTGGTTTTCTGATTCTCTTTTTCTTAATCTTTATTGTAAAGATAAATGCTCAGATGCCTACTTATCATCTCGAAACAAAGAATGACACTCTTTTAGATTCACATACATATAGCTTTGAAGTCTGGATTAAATGTACGAATGGTACTTTAAACCTAAAAGGCTTTGAAGGTGGATGGTATATTTCTAATCTTACTGCATTAAAAAACAATGGAACCCTTTCTGTTTCTATTTTACCGGGCACGTCACAGCTTATTGCACTTCAACGTCCTAATGTTGTATTGTTTAAACCCACTGCTGCTAATCCACATTATATTCAATTAAATCCTATGCAGTTATTGACTTCAGGAACTATCATTGATTCTAATTCGGTTAGAATATGTACCATTGTACTTAGCAATACAGTTGACTTTGGTCAAGTGAATGCAGGTTTGATTTATAGCCCGAATTCTTTATATCCCACAGTTATATTAGCAAACTATACTAATCCGTATCCAACTAATGGAGATGTTACCACAACTGATCAAAATTTGTTGGAAATTACCGATCCTGTTTTTAATTCTCATATAACTAAATATAATCTTACTGGAGGGAGTTATTGTACTTACGACACTACTACGTATGCAATCCTTAGTGGTTCACAGCCTGGTGTGATGTATAGATTAAAGGCGAATAATGTTTATTATGGTACTGAACTGGCAGCCACAGGTTCTACTTTGTTATGGACAAACTTGCCTATTAGTGTTAATAATTATACTGCTTTTGCAAGAGTTAAGGCTACTTATATCAGAGATTCTATTATGAACGGTATCGTTTATCCTTCTCTTGATACTACTGCCCCAGGTGCTGCTAGTACTATTATCGGAGACACCATTGTCTGTCAGGGGCAGAATAATGTTTTGTATCATACTCCTTTAATCACTAATGCGCACAATTACATCTGGCATTACACAGGCACAGGTGCCACCTTTAATGTAAGTAACGACTCAGTTAAAATTAACTTTAGCAATAATGCAACTTCAGGTTACCTTTATGTAAATGGCACTAATGCATGTAGTACTGGAGCTCCTTCTGTTTATCTTCATATCAATGTGAATAACTTACCTAATGCTGCCGGTATAATTACGGGTTTGGATTCGTTGTGTAATCTGCCGACTTCCACGTTTATATATTCCACTACATCTATTATTAATGCGACTTCTTATACTTGGGATGTGCCTTATGGGTTTATATCAAATACAATTAATGATACAACTATTCTTGTTTATCTTATCAATAGCGCTGTGCCGGGTAATATAAGTATTAAAGGACATAATGCTTGTGGTTATGGTGTTGCAACTGTTAAACCGTTAATTTTAAAGTACCTTCCTTCAGCTCCTGACACCATTATTGGTACACGTACTGTATGTTTGGGGCAGAGTGGTGTTGTATATACAACTCCTTTAGTAAATAATGCTTCTACATATAGCTGGAGTATTCCTGCTAATGCTACCGGTACAAATACTGGGAATACTATTAATGTAAATTTCGGTTCTGTTATGAATACGGGTATTATAAGTGTAAAAGGAGTTAATTATTGTGGAATGGGTGATTCGATCGCGGTAACTATTACTGCTTATCCTCTTCCGGGTAGTTCTGTAACATTAACCGGCCCTGATACTCTTTGTACTAACACAAATGCTACTTATACAACCCCTATTGTTACACAGGCTTTATATTACTCATGGACTTTGCCTTATGGTGTAACTGGAACTATTACTACAAATAGTATAAATATATTTGTTAGTGATTCGGCTCAAACCGGCTTAATTAAAGTTTCAGGTGCTAATCCTTGTGGCTTAGGTGCTGCTGCTATAAAAGTAATGAATATTTATGGTGTCCCAAAGCCTGCATCTCCTATTCAGGGTGTTGATACTATCTTTTTTGCTCAGAATAATGTTGTTTTTAAAGTTGATAGTATTAAGAATGCTACTAAATATATTTGGACATTGCCTAATGGTGTTTTAGGTCATAGCGATTCTAATTCTATTGTTCTTAAGTTTGATACTGTTCTTGTTAGTGGTAATATTACAGTCAAAGGGCATAGCTATTGTGGTGCTAGCCATTACGTAAATACCTGTGTAATTTGAATTCTGATTTGATACTATCCTTTTAGATTCATTAATGCATTACTCTTTATGCTCAATGATGAAAGTTAACGAGGATTATG
>CAIWDQ010000298.1 GCA_903911455.1 uncultured bacterium | reverse complement strand
TTAAGAATATATTGAAAATTTAATATGCGTTTGCCCTGTACAAAGTATACAGTAGTTTTGTATGTCAAAATAAATAGGTATTTTTGTAAATTATTTTAACAATAAATAAGTACTTTAAACTAACAGTAATTCAGTAAATAAATGCCTGATATAATACATTTACTACCCGATTCAGTCGCTAACCAGATTGCAGCCGGCGAAGTTATACAACGTCCTGCATCGGCAGTTAAAGAACTGTTGGAAAATGCTATAGATGCAGGTGCCACAAGCATTGAATTAATAATAAAAGATGCCGGCAAAACACTTATTCAGGTAATTGACAATGGAAGTGGGATGTCGGATACCGATGCAAGATTATGTTTTGAACGTCATGCTACATCAAAGATAAAAGATGCTTCTGATTTGTTTTGTATCCGAACTATGGGTTTCAGAGGAGAAGCACTTGCATCTATTGCTGCTATTGCTCAGGTTGAATTAAAAACCAGACGTCATGATGATGATCTGGGAACATTGCTTATACTTGAAGGAACTGATGTTAAAAGTCAGGAAATTTGTCAATGCGCTGCAGGAACTTCTTTTGCAGTAAAGAACTTATATTTTAATGTTCCAGCACGTCGTAATTTCCTTAAAGCAGACAATATTGAGAGCACACATATCACTGAGGAATTTTATAGAGTTGCTTTAATTAACCCTCAAATTGCTTTTTCGTATCATCATAATAATAAATTAGTGATACAAGTTTCTAAATCTACTTTTAAACAGCGTATTATTAATTTATTTGGTAAGAATTTTACAGAAAGATTAATCCCTGTTGAACAGGAAACAAATGTAGTCGCAATTAATGGTTTTATTGGTAAACCAGAATTTGCAAAGAAGGTTAGGGGAGAGCAGTATTTCTTTATTAATAAGCGTTTCATCAAGCATCCTTATCTTCATCACGCTGTTGAAAATGCTTTTCAGGAGCTTATTCCAGAGAAATCTATTCCTTCTTACTTTATACAGATGGAAGTTGATCCTAAATTGATAGATATTAACATTCATCCAACCAAAACTGAAGTTAAGTTTCAGGATGAAAAGACTATTTATGCCATCTTACGCTCAGTTGTAAAGCAAAGTCTGGGTAAGTTCAGTTTATCACCTTCTATTGATTTTGAAGTTGAACCAAGTTTAGATTTAAATCCACCTCCGGCAAGTTATATTCCTAAAGAGCCTGCTATAAAAATTGATCCATATTATAATCCTTTTGATCATAGTAAAGCTTTTAAGCCTTCAAATGAATCTCCTAGAGAAAGAAGTAATAAACAAAACTGGGAGAAACTCTTTGACATCAGAGAAACTAATCAAAACGTACCTGAGAATACTCATATCATTGTTAAAAATACTCAACATAAACTTATTGAAGATAATGAACAGGCTTCTTTAGAGCAAAATCATAATAATATCTTTCAATTAAAGAATCGTTATATTGTTTCAACAATTTCATCGGGGCTATTGATTATTGATCAGCAACGTGCTCACGAAAGGATCCTCTATGAATCGTATATGGCAGGTTTAAATAATCTTCATAGTGTGTCTCAGCAGCAACTATTTCCACAAACTATTACTTTTAATCCTTCGGATGCTGACTTGTTGAACGAACTTAGAAATGATATCTTCTTTTTCGGTTTTGAGATCAATGAATTTGGTAAAAATTCTTTTATCATCAATGGTATTCCAGCTGATATTGAAGATACGAATATAAAAGAAATACTTGAGGGAATGCTTGAGAGTTATAAAAAGAATATGATTGATGTTAAGGTTGATAAAAAGATTAATCTTGCTTTATCTTTGGCTAGAAATATGGCTGTAAAACCAGGCAAAAGATTGACTGAGCCTGAAATGCAATCAATAATTGACCGTTTGTTTGCTTGTAGTCTGCCTGAGATATCTCCTTCAAACAAAAAGATACTAATCACTGTTACTATAGATGAACTAAACGAAAATTTTAATAAATAAAAATGAGCTTAGAACAATATAAACCACGATCTTTTAGCTATCTACCTCCTGTAGTAAAGAATTTGCTGATATTAAATGCTCTCTTTTTTGTTGCTACTTATGCATTCGCCTCTGCTTTTAATATAGATCTCAATAAATATCTCTCTTTACACTATTTTGCTTCTCCAGATTTCCGTCCGTGGCAGTACATTACGTATATGTTTATGCACGATACCTCTGGGTTTGGGCATATCTTTTTTAATATGTTTGCACTTTGGATGTTTGGCAATGCATTAGAGAATCTGTGGGGACCCAAACGCTTCTTGATCTTCTATTTACTTACTGGTTTAGGAGCTGCATTTGTTCAGACAAGCGTTAATTTCTATGAGATATCATCATTACAACATGCAGTTTCATTATACAATGTTAGTCCTACTCCTGATGCATTTGTAGAACTCTTGCAATCTCATTTTAAAGGCCAGTTTAATCCTGAAAAACTAAATATATTTATTAGAGAATGGTCAACGAATCCTTCTGGTGTAGATTTTATACAAAAAGCTTCCGGTTTTATAGAAGAATTTCTCCAGCCTCATCTTGATATTGTTACATTAGGTGCTTCCGGAGCTGTATTTGGTATATTAGTTGCCTTTGGTATGACTTTTCCCAACACTCTTTTATATATTTATTTCTTGATCCCTGTTAAAGCCAAATGGGTTGTAATTGGTTATGCTTCATTAGAATTATTCTTCGGCGTATCTGGTGTACAAAGCAATGTCGCTCACTTTGCCCATCTCGGTGGAGCATTATTTGGGTTATTAATTATATTATATTGGCGTAAGCATCCCGGTAAAATCTTATAATATGTATAATTCTGCTTCTCCTTTAGATCAGGTAAAGGCTTTTTTTAGTCAAAATAACATTGTTGTTAAGTTAATTAAGATAAATATTGCTGTCTGGTTAATTGTTAGCCTGTTTAATTTGTTTCAATACCTTTATGGTTGGAAAGATAGCAATATTATTGTTCATTTTCTTGCTGTCCCTGCTAGTCTCGACAGTTTGATTACGCGTCCCTGGACATTGTTTACTTATATGTTTCTGCACGAAGAGATATTCCACATCTTTATGAACATGCTGATGTTATATTTTGGTGGAATTCTGTTTATGCAATTTCTTGATTCGCGTAAGCTATTGAATACATATATTTTTGGTGGCTTAATGGGAAGTGTTTTTTATGTGATATCTTATAATATCTTTCCAATCTTCCAGTTTTCTTTACCATTTTCTATGGCATTAGGGGCATCTGCCTCTGTTTTAGCTATAATTGTGGCTGTGGCTACTTATGCTCCCGAGTTTTCTGTTCAATTAATTTTGTTTGGAAACGTTAAATTGAAGTACCTCGGTATAATCTTTGTTCTCATTGATCTATTGAGTATTAAAGGTAATAATCCCGGCGGTCATATTGCTCATTTAGGGGGTGCTTTTTACGGCTTTCTGATAGCTTATAATCTCAGACATTCTATTTTTAAGCTTCCTTCTTTTAATTTTGATTCAATATTTAAGAAGAAAGCTAAGATGAAGTTCACTAAAACTGAAACTTCTTCTCGTCCTATGACTGATGAGGAATACAACAAGAGAAGAGCTGAACGTCAGAAGTTAATTGATGCTATTTTAGATAAGATTTCTAAGAAAGGTTACGAAAGTTTGTCTAAAGAAGAGAAAGAAATCCTTTTTAAATCATCTAATAAAGATTAATCTTAAGCTTTTACTAATTAAATATCTACACATATCTATATGAAAGCTAAGAAACCTCCTAAAAAGACTCCATCTAAGAAACCTAAAGCCGGTAAAGCGAAGAAAAAGTCAGGTTATTTAATTAAGTTTTTGAAGTTTCTTAATATTCTTTTTATTCTTCTCATCTTGTTTGCTTATGCTTCACAGTACATTAGTCCTGCACACTTTACGTGGATCGCTTTTATCGGTTTGGCATATCCGACTTTCCTTATCGCTAATCTGTTTTTTATTCTTTTATGGATGATTCTTCGTCGTAGGATGTTCATTTACTCTCTAATTGCGCTTCTTTTGGGTTATAATGTGATGTTTAATCATGTGCATATTGCTTTTCGCGATTCTGTTAAGACATCTAAGAATAATTTTAAGATACTTTCTTATAATGTCGACAATTTCAGGTATAATTTAAAGCCGTATGAGAAGATGTACAACAAGCGCGACACTATCGTTGATTTCATTTTGAAACAGGATGCTCAGATTGCTTGTTTTCAGGAGTTCTTTTGCGAAGGAAGAAAGGATTCTCTTAGTAATGATTCTCTTATTAAGAACCTAAATTACAAGAATTACTATTATCAAAACTATATAACCAATCAAAAATACAGGACTTTGGATGCCATTGCCATCTTCACTAATTACGAAATGATTAATAAGGGTTTTCTTACCACAAAAGAGAAGGAGAAGTTCGCAATCTTCACCGATCTTATCATAAATCTGGATACTGTAAGGCTGTACAACGTTCATTTAACGTCAATTCACCTTGGAAGCGCTGTAGATTCCTCTCAGTCCAAGTCGGCTTACAGGTTGTGGAAAGCGTTTAAGATGCGGGCATATGAAGTTGACCTTCTCAAAACCGAAATGGCGGCTTCTCCCTATCCTATAATCCTTTGCGGCGACTTCAACGACACTCCTGCTTCCTATTCATACCATCAATTAAGTGCAAATCTGATGGATACCTTCAATGATGCCGGTTCGCTTATCGGCAACACCTATAATGGCAAGCTTCCGCCCATTCGCATCGACTATATCTTTCATAACAAGATGTATGAATGCACTCAATACAACGTTCAAAAGGTTCCTTATTCGGATCATTACCCTGTTACCGCCGAAATTGTGAAATAAGAAGTGCCTAAAGTGCCTAAAGTACTTACCTTGCATACTGGCAGGCAGGAAGTGCCTTAAGTTGTTAAGATAATTATGAGTTATGAATTATTTCTCTATTACTTTATAGAAATCCGAATTATAAGATTCGCTTATAGGAATTAATTTATCGCCAATTTTAATTCTGTTTCTCTGAATTGAATTAATATGTGGTATTGATACTATAAACGAACGATGTACTCTTATAAATTTACTTGCAGGAAGCTTACTTAATATCACTTTCATTGTCATTAGGCATAATGTAAAATCTTCACCACAATATATTTTAATATAATCATCCAAACCTTCAATATATGAAATATCATCAACATTGATCTTTTTGATTTGGTAATCTGATTTTACAAATATATAATTATCTTCCGACTGATGCTGATTGTTGATGAATCTGTGGTAATCATAAGCTTTATTAACAGCTTTAAAGAATCTTTCAAACTCAATAGGTTTTAATAAATAATCAACAGCATTAAGATTGAAACCTTCAACAGCATATTGATCATAAGCTGTGATGAAGATAACCATTGGTTGTTCTTTGAGAGATCTTAGAAACTGCATTCCATTTAAATCAGGCATTTCAATATCTAAAAACAAAAGATCTATCTTTTCATTCTTTATTATTTCGGCAGCTTTAAATGGATCGGTAAATGTTCCTTTTAAATTCAGAAAACTTACTTTTGAAACATAAGAAGATATTATCTCTAATGATAGTGGTTCGTCGTCAATTGCTATACAGTTCAACATTATAAGTTTATTAAAAGTTCAACATTAAAAGTAGCATCTATTTCAATTATATTCAGATGATGATTATCCGGATAAATTAATTCAAGTCTTTTACGTGTATTCTCAATACCAATTCCGGTACTATCTTCTTCTTTTGTTTTAAATATTTTGTTTTGTGTTTTAAAAGAGAAAAGATTCTTTTCTAATGAGATTTCAATTAATATCGGAGAATATTCATGTGTACTGATACCATGTTTAAATACATTTTCAACAAAAGCAATTAATAGGAGAGGAGCAATACTTACATCGTTGAAGTTACCTGTTTTATTATATGTTATCTCAACGGTATCAGACAGTCTCATCTTTTGCAAATCAATATAATTAGTTATACAATCAACTTCTTTATCAAGCGGAACTTTATCTGCCTGGGTTTCGTTAACAATATATCTTAATAACTTTGACAATTGCATTACGGCATCAGGTGTTGAATCTGATTTCTTTAACGACAATGCATAGATAGTATTCAATACATTGAACAAGAAATGAGGATTTATCTGAGCTTTAAGATTCGTAAGTTCTGACTGAAGTTTTTCTTTCTCAATTAAAGTTTTATTCTTTTCGGTTTCAAACCATTTATTTATAATTTTAATACCGCTACTTATTATAAATATAAAGAAGAACGTTAAGGCAAGCATCGCATTAAAGATATGTTTAGGTCTATATCCTTCATATCCTCCTGGTCCTCCATGTTTACCAAAATCAATTTCAGGTTTCAACCATTCAGGCACTATTACTATTAAAATAAATAATACTACTATTGAAGCTATATAAAAGAATATCTTATGACGGGCTAATAGTTTTGGGATTAATACCAAAGAATTTAAATAATAGAATCCTACCAGTAAGAGATTAGTAAATAGATAGGAGAAATAGAAATAACTTTCTCCTAGTGGATGAAAGTTATCGGGTGGTTTTGGTGAAAAGTAAAATGGAAGACTTAAAAAACAAAACCATACTGTAACATGAATTATGACTTGATAATACTTCGGCTTTAGCATTTCTGAAATTTTATTCAAAAGTACTAAACATTATTTAGATAAAGCTAAAATAATAGGTAAAACACTTTAATTTATCGGTGATTTAAATAATTATTACTTTCCGGTATCAGATGAAGCTCCGGCTTTTATCTTTCCTTCCAATACAAGTTTAACTACTCTTATTAAATCTTCTAAAGGTATCTTATCGGTAGTCCAACCGTATGTATATGTAATATGTCGGCCATTCTTTTTATCTTGTTCGCACAATAGATGTTTAGCGCCATCGTCTTCTAATTGTATTGTTTTCTCAACTACAAAACGTCTTTCAATTTTATCTCCCTCTTTATTCAACACAAATACTTTATACGATATATCAAGCATGTTCTTAGGTTCAACAAACGATCTGTAGACTGTAGCTATTTGTCCGTTCCACTCAAACTGAGCTATTGCAAAGGTCTTTACCTCCATATCTTCTTTAGGTAGTTTCCCCTTATCATACTTATCTTTTAAAATATCAAATATACTATCGGCTTTGGCATATTGCTGTGCTGCATTATACGATTTCATCAACTTTGAATACAATTCATAATTGTTTTTATCCAATTCAATTGCTTCAGCGTAAGCTTTAGCTGATTTAATATAATCTTTTGTAACAGTATATTCAAGCACACCAATGCTGGTTAAAACCTTAGTATAATAAGTATTGGTTTTAGGAAGATGATTTAAGGCATCATAATAAGATGATAAAGCTTTGTTGAAATCTTTTTGTTCGTGATAGATTACTGCTATCCAGTAAAAAGGCTCAGGGAAAGTAGGAGGTAGTTTCTTAGCTTCTTCAAATATCTTTAAAGCAATATCATACTTTTGCTGATAATAATAAACCAAACCTTTCTCGTTCATAAACTCCTGATTGGTGGGTTCTAGTTTAAGAGATTTATCTATTTCAATTAAAGCCTCATCATATTTCTTCAAAAAACGTAATGAAAGTCCTTTATAGAAATAAACGGTACCTGTATTAAGTCCTTTAGCAATAGCTTTGTCGTAAAGTTCAATAGCTTTAACATCATTCTCAAGCTGAAAGAAAGCAAAGCCTACTATATATATTTCTTCGGGCGAAAGCGAATCTGTTTTTACTTCCAGTTTAGCAAGTCTGTAGTAATCTCTTTTCTGGAAGAGTTCGCTTACAGTTTGTCCGTACGATATTGTGTATAATAGTATTGTTAATGTTATTAATGTTATCTTTTTCATGTTTGATTTATTTGTTAAATGACCTCACCCCAGCCCTCTCCTGTTGGAGAGGGAGTAAGACAAAGAGGAATTTTATTGTACAAATGTATAATTATTTTTTTATTTTCTTTTCATCAAAAGTATGTTTCTTTATTAAAGTGTCATGTAAAGCAAATGCAACTTCGTTAGGAATCCTTTTAACAAGGTTTTCATATTTATTCATTAGTTTTTCAGGAAACTCAAACCAACCTAAATTACAAATTAGATAATCACATTCTAAGTTAATACCAAAATTGTAAACACAACTATCATCTTTCATCAATACCATCATATAAGTAATACCACATGGCATTCTTTTATCAGTATAACATATTTGCCAGTCATGTTTTATCTTATTCAAAGTGATTGTATCTTCTACTACAAAACTTTCTACTTTGTTAGAGAAATTTGTTGGCTTGGCTTCACATATTATTCCGTAAAGTTTATATTTGCCCGTATTAAAATCATACTTATCTAATAACTGGATACTTTTTTCGTTAGATGATTTGCAGCTAATCATCAGAATGATTATTGAAATAAATAGAATGAGTTTTAACTTCATGTAAATTGTTTTTTTATTTTAATAAACGCTCCGCAAACTTACAATATTATTTAATAATAGATTAAATCTTTATGTACACTTAAATAATGTAATACAATTATAATAGAAAATATTGAAAAAAAAAATTTGAATACCAATAAAGAGTTTAGGTTTGATATTACAAAAGAGAAAAATACTAGCAATAATTTCAATAACTAAGATAGGATAAAGCATTAAAATTAATGTTAATGGACCACTCACCCAATCTACTACA